>DOEZ01000072.1 GCA_003532715.1 Planctomycetaceae bacterium | reverse complement strand
TTCTCGCACAGGAATTCGTGAATTTCCACAAAACGGGCTCGCAACTCCTCGTCGCATCGACGTCTGAGCAACGATTGCCCTTCAATGGCGCGGCACCACGATGAACCCACCGCGACCGGCCAAAAAGTCCCCTTCCCTGTTCCAGATAACTGACAAGATCACTCGAAATCCAGTATAAGCAGCCGACGAATGCGCACAATGGGCTTTTTTGCGAATAAATATGGTCGCTAATGCGTACAGCTGCTTTCACTGCGTCTGAATCGCAAGTATAATCCATTACGCTCTTTGCGCTCGGTTGTTGCGGAGCGTGCCTGTTCGGCGGGCGCGCCGACAATCGTGCTATCCCTTTTTCGTCTGCATCCCAAGGAGGCGGCGACGATGGCTGGGCGAAGTCGACAAATTGCTTTGGCTTTTCCCATGGCGCCAGGCCATAACCAACAATTGTTCGAAGGAATCGCCGAGTACGCGCGAAAGAAAGCCAACTGGCTCCTGTCCGCCGGTCCAGAGACTTTCTCGATGTCCATCTCCGAGTTGCATGGATGGCGCGGCGACGGTGTCATCGCCTTGATCAACACCAAAAGACAGGAAGCGCAAGCCGCGGCTCTTGGCGTTCCCGTGGTCGATATTTCCGCGGCGATGCTCGCCACGCGCTTTCCGCGTGTGACGAACGACCACCGCGTCATCGGCCGAATTGCTGCCGAGCACTTGCTCAGCCGAGGGCTCTGGCGGTTCGCCTACTACGGAGTGCGAGGTGTCTGGTATTCGCAAGAGCGAGGCCATGGTTTCATCGACCGCCTGAAGCAAGAAGACTGCGAAGTCCACCAGTGGCAGGCACGTAGCAGTATTCGACGAGGTGTCGGATGGCACGATTGGATCAGGGAACTTGAAGGGTGGCTGGCGCGAATCGAGCCTCCGTTGGGCGTCTTCGCCGTTCACGACAACCGCGCCAGGATGCTCATGGACGTGTGTCGGCAAATGGGACTGCACGTGCCGCACGACGTGGCCGTGGTTGGCGTCAACAACGATCCCTTGACTTGCGAGTTCGGCCAACCGACGCTCACAAGCATCGATCGGAACTCCCAATTATGCGGCTACAAAGCGGCGAGCCTCCTCGATGAACTGATGTCGACGCGCCATGCGGCCCCCGAAAACCTGATCATACCGCCCGGCGCCCTTATCGCGCGCGAGTCGACCGACTTGCTGGCGGTGGACGATCCAGATCTCAACATGGCCGTGCATTTCATGCGTAGCAATTTCTCGAAAGGAATCGATATTAGCCACGTGCTGGCCAACGTGTCGCTCTCGCGACGATGGCTCGAGAATCGTTTCAAACGCTACTTCGGATGCACGCCGCATGAGTTTCTCTGCGAAGTTCGGGTGGAACACGCCAAGCAACTGATAATCGGCCAGAAGCACCTCACCTTGGCGGCCGTGGCGCGGGAATGCGGTTTTGGTAGCGTGCGTCAGTTGCGCGAGGTCTTCCACAGACTGACTCGAACGACCCCGAGGGAATATCGCCTGATACACCGACAGAGGCTCCAAGATGACGCCAGTTTGTGAGAAGCACGGTGAGTCCTCGTCGCCCGTTCCCGACGCGGAAAGCCTGGCGGATTCGACACGCCTCGGGTTCAGTACCGTCCCACCGCGCGCAACGCATCCCACATGGCGACAATATTCTCGGCCGGCACTTCGGCCTGAATATTGTGAACCGTATTGAAGACGAATCCCCCGCCGGGCATCAGCGCCTCGACATTGCGCCGCACATCGGCCTGGACCTGCTCGGGGGTGCCGTGCGGCAGGATATTCTGCGTATCGACCCCGCCGCCCCAAAACGTGATGGCATCGCCGAAGTCCCTCTTCAAATCCGTGGCGTTCATGCCCTTTGCGTTGACATGAACGGGGTTGAGGATGTCGATGCCCATGTCAATGAAGCTGGGCAGGTTCGGCCGCACGTTGCCGCAGGAATGAAAGAAGAAGAAGCCCGGCTCGCCCGAGGCGCGGCGTTCGGCATGCTTCTTCTTGACGAAAGCGACCAACTCGCGTAGGCGGGGCTCGATCACCGAATGATAGGTCGGGGGCGAGATTAGCTGGCTCTGCTGCGTGCCGTAGTCGTCGTTCTCGACGACAATATCGATCAAGTCTCCCAGCTCATCGAGAACCATCGTCCAGTATTGCTTCTTGAGTTCCAGGATTTTGTCCATGATCGTTTCGGCCGTCTTCGGATCGGCCAGAATGTCACACAGGAAGTCCGACATCCCGCGAATCCGCTGGCCCATCTCGAACAGGCCGGCACACAGGCTCTTGCACAGGACGATTTTGTCGTGCCGGCGATGAAGTTCGGCTTGCCGTCTCAATCCTTCCACGCGGCGCGCGTCGTCCGCCACCGGCCACTTGTAAGCGGCCAGCGCCGCGGCGTCGACCGAAGGCCCCGCGAGCGGAAAACCGGTCTGCGACCACCAATGGCCCTCGTTCTTGTTGAGACGCTGCCTAAAGTGCCATTCGTCGACATGCTCGAGGTAGTCACCCTTGTCCCGCGCGCTGTCGAAATCGCAGTTGTGGCTGACGCGAGGGAAGAGCCCTCGCGTGTCGACCTCGAGGCGATCCAGCAGGGCATCGCACGGAGTGACGACCTGTTGGATGACGTCGGACATGACGACCGGCTCGGGGTCGATGTCCAGTTCCCGGCACAGGTTGCGATAGGCGGCCACGTGGATCGTCGTCACGTGCGAGCCGCCCAGGTCATAAGGCACGCGGTCGGGCTCCTCGTGACGCAAGGCGGCAAGGATTCGTTGGCGCGAGTTCATCGGGTCTCCCTCCAAGGTACGGTTCAGACTGGTGCTTTGTCAGATCTCAGTTGTCGTTTGGCAGGTCATATTCATCCCTGTAAGCAAAGGACGTTAGTGACCTGCCAACCCAAAGTCTTAATCTAGTCAAAGCACTAGGCCGGCATCTCGCCCCGGCGTTTTCGCACCGTGTTGTAAAACGCCAGGATGTTGTCGATTGGCGTGTCGGGCTGGATGTGGTGACTTGGCCCGATGATGAAGCCCCCGTCGGCGCCCACTTCGTCCATGAGGCGATTGACTTCTGTTTCGATTTCGTCTTTCGTAGCGGTTTGGAGCCAGCCCTGCACGTCGACGGCTCCATGCAACGCGATTTGTCCCCCGAAATCCTGCTTGAGGCCGTAAGGATCCATGCCGGTCGCCCTCGCCTGGATCGTTTGGAGGCAGTCCATGCCGCACGCGACGAACCGCGGTATGAGGGCTCGGCTTGATCCGCAGCAGTGGTGGGTAATCTTCGCGCCGTACGAATGCACCATGTCGAAAAATTCCTTCTTTTTTGGAGCAAAGAGGCGATCGAAAGTTGCCGGCGAAATAAGTGGTCCTCGCTGGCTTCCGAAGTCGTCGGCGCACAGCACGAGATCGATCCGGCTGTTGGCCGCGTCCAGAATACGCTCGATGTGGCGCATGTAGAAGGAGTGGCGTTTTTCGACGATGAACAAGAAAACCGGGTCTTCCATGGCAATATCGAGCAGCACCTGCTCGACCCCGCGACCGAACGCCACCCCGTTGATGAAGTCCTGAACATGAACGTCCCCCGCGGCGATCGCCATGTTTGGAAATCGTTCGCACAGGCCTGGCACCGCCCCGTAGTCGTACCAGTCCTGGTCTGGCCAGGCAAATTGCTCGGCCTCCTCGATGGTGTGCCACTCGGCATAGGGAAGCCCGACTGGCTCGGCATACTCACCGTATTCGTTCGCCAGCGGACGCCGCCGAATGCCCCAGATATTCATCGCCGATCGATCGTCGAATGTCGGAAGGGGCGGTCCCACGTAGGGTACCACCAGGTAGCGGATGTCGGTGCCCAGGCACTCCGCGACCCGCGGGTCGGCCATCGGATTCGCACGATGAGCTCCGAGAGCCGGTTCCAGCGGGAGTCCAAAACGAGCGAGCAACCGTTCGTGGATTTCGGGCGTTGCGAGATAGTCGCACGGCGTAAAGTCGGGTTGCGTATGGCACAATGCGGCACGGACGCGATCACGTGGAGTCATCGGGCTGCTTCTCCGATCCCAAGTGTCAATGAAACAATGTTTTGCCAATCCATAGTCCATGGTTGCACAAGCTTCTTGGCCCGCTCCGTGATGCCATCCGCGGACCAGTCGGCGGACTTCTCGGTGGAGTACCCGCCGACCCTAGGCGCCGGAGCAACGTTGAAGTCGATGCTTTGGCCGGTGCAGTAGCCGCCGGAGATTGGTTTTTGCGTATAGTCGCAGCGGGTGGAGAAGTCCCGGGTGAGACAGTGCCCCCTGTCGCCGCCGGCGCGCCACTTGCCGAACAAGCCGGCGCGATTACCGGCTGTTCCAAGAACGGCTCGCGAGAATGGGTGTGACTCGCGGGAGCCTTCGCTTGGCTTCGGGTGAGCATTCATCCACTCGATTCCGTGCTGCGACCTTCCGCACAGCTCGGTTTNNCGGCCGGCACCAGGTGCCGGTGTTGCAGGTCGCAACACGGACTCCCTCCTTGCCGAGCCGATCGATGTTGGGTGGTCGCATCCGATCATGCGTGTCACGACAACAGCTCACCGCTCGATGGCTCGGGTCGTCGGCGGATAAGTAAAGGACATTTGGCCTGGAGTCGGCGGTGGAATCGTTTGCCGCTGCGGCGGTCCTCCAGACAGTTGGAGAAACGATCGACTTCAGGAAGAGAATCACATCGAGGGTCTTCACGCGGCTTCTGGCTCTCCGCCCAACGCCCGGTAAGCCCGCGAATCCTGTCGCCCGAGCAGTCATTCGCTTTTTGGCCCCGTCTCTTGGTGCGGTCATCTCAGAATGCTCCCGTGACAAAACTGCAGGGGTGTTCACCTCTCTCTTCGATCGTCCGCGCCGCCCGACCTGCCCAAATCAAAAATATCGAAGAGGAATCGCGGCCCGAGGCTCGCGCGGCTGAATGCATTCGTGCTTGCTGGCGGCGGGGAAAGCTCCGCCGCCGTTGGTCAACGTTTCGCGCTAACACCTTCCAGCAAGCTGACTCCGCAACGTGTGCAGTCCACGCAGCGAAAGTGGACTACGAAGCGGGCGGCAGGATCTTACCCTGATCCCCATTGTAGAATCTCTTGCGGCCTAAAGAAAGTGCCTTTTCACGAAATATCGATTCCCGATTTGCGCACGAGGGCTCCTCCGAAGAGTGAATGTCCTAGGAAGATGGTCGCGCTTTTCAGTAGTGTCAGCAATGCGGTTCGAATCGGACAGTGGCCAGCGGAACCGTTCTGGGGTCCTTCGAATCACCACTCAGGCCAGATTGTCAAGGAACGTTGTACGGTCGTCGTGCCTTCGAACGCGAGGTTCGCCGCGAGATGGTCGGCAAGCAGCAGTGCGCCCCGCGAAGTGGGCGCTATTGGCTCGCTCCCGAATGCGCAAACATGTATTTTCTTTTTCGCAAAAATGACGCTTGTGCGAATTCACGCCTAGCTTATCATGTAAGGAACATGCGAAGTCATTTTCCCGGTGGCGTTCGCCAGGCCGTGGGGTCGGACGGTTAACAACATTGGTTCGTGGCCGAGCGACTGCTCTCCACGGCTTGTGTGTCGCCAGGCAACCGTTGAAGTACTCAAGGCCATGCGGAGAACGGCCGTGATCGGTCGCTGGTCGCGGTGTATGGTTGATCGTCGGAACACGAAGAGACACATTGTTCAGGCTCGTTTGTCTACACCACCACTTGCTACGAGGAGGATCTACTGATGCAAATTCGAACGAAGAGTCTCGTCGTGTTCGGTCTGGCCGTGCTGTTGCTTGGCCTAGCTGCCGGTGCTCATGCCGAATTCATGCAGCCCAAATCGATTTCGAGCAATACCGGCCCCTATGCCGGTAATGAGTATTCCTTTGCCCCGGAGCTCCTGATCGACGGGGCTGGAATCCTGGACTACAACGGGCAGACAGAAGTGACACCATTGTCGCGTCATATGCCACAGGGAGTGACCCCCGACGGCGATTCGGGAAACACCTGGATGAGCGGTCCGACCGCCGATGCCTCAAATGAGTATGTCGTGTTTGATTTCGAGGAGGAGGTTGCGTCCTTGTCGGGCGTTTATGTGTGGCCATGGTTTGACCTGGGGACGCTCAATCGTTGCGTGAAAGACATTGATATCTATGTAGGGGATGGTTCAGTCTTGCCGCAAACGACCCAGGCTGACTGGCAATCGGTCTTGACCAAGATTGATAGCATTACGGTGGCTCAAGCGCCCGCCCCGGGCGCGGATATTGGGTCGCAGTCGTTCACGCTCGCGGCTCCAGCCAGCGACGTCCGGTACGTCATGTTCGACGTCCGCAGCACGTACGGGGGAGACTCGCCCACGGGAATGTATCCGGGTCTGAGCGAAGTCGGATTTGAGGTAAACCCCGTGCCCGAACCTTCCACGCTGGCGATCGTGTCCCTTGGGTTGTTCGGAATTCTACCGTTCATTTGTGGGCGCCGAAGTAGGTGAAGTCCACCCAACCGCGACGTGCGTTTCGACTGCCGCTACCTCGACCCGCTCCGCCTCATTGTCGAGTGTGAAACGGGATTCACAGGTGACGATCAACGGCCGTGTTCCACGGTCGCAGCGGCTTGGAGGCCGATGGAGACACGTGACGCGCGAGTTGTTCGAGGACTGGGCCGACTACCGTGCCGGAGAGTTCATCGCCGCGCCGCTGGTGCGTCGGATGGGCTTGGTGTGCCGGAAGGTCAAACGCTTGCTGCGCGGTGGGGTGCAACGCGGCGAGCTCGACCTCGTCACTAGGGTTGTCACAAAGCAGACTCTCGTGTAGCAGTTACTACACGAGGGTGACGCGCTGGGACTCGGTCGATGGCCAGACGAACCTGAATCGATCCCATGCTCATTGGAAGTCGGCAATGTTGGGGTTGGCAAATTTCTGAACGGGAAACCTGAAGGGAAAGAGGCTTGAAAGGACCGCTTTTGGCAGATGTACTCGATCTCATTGTGCGGTGTCGGTGATTCCGACAAAGGCGACACTCCGTCGCTTGTCAACCGGAAATGGTGCTGCTGCAATTTCTAACGGTGAGGCTCGCCATGGTCAATGGCATTGGTCGGATCAAGCGACGGGAGTTTCTGAAGGTCATTGCCGCCGGGGCGGCGGCGCCGGTGGTTGTGCCGACGTCGGCATTGGGACGCGCGGGCATCACGGCCCCGAGCGACCGGATCACCATGGGACTTGTCGGTTGCGGGCAGCACGGGATGGGTTGGAACCTGGATCGGATGTTCAGTAATCCGGACCAGCAGGTCGTCGCCGTGTGCGACGTTGACTCACGTCATCTGGCGGAGGCGAAGCAGAAGGTCAATGCGTACTACTCGGCGAAGTCGGGGCGGGACTATCGATGTGGCACGCATGGCGACTTTCGGGACCTAGTGAACCGCAAGGACATTGACGCCGTCGCGGTGGCGACGCCCGACCATTGGCACGTGCTCGTGGCGTTGATGGCAATCAAGTCGGGGAAGCACGTCATCAGTGAGAAGCCGCTGACGCTTACGGTGCGCGAGGGGCGCATACTGGCGGATGCTGCGGAACGTTCGGGGCTTGTGTTTCAGACGGCGTCGGAGAACCGGTCGGTCGAGACGTATGTGCGGATGGCTGAGTTGATCCAGGAGGGCGTATTCGGACGGATCAGACACATGAAGGTCCTCTTGCCGCCGAGCAATCGGCACCGCGAGGTACTCGATACGAAGATCGAGACTCCGCCGACGGAGTTGAACTACGAGATGTGGCAAGGACCGGCCCCTCGGATGCCGTATTGCGCGTCGCGGGTGCATTTCAATTTCCGCTGGAACCTCGCCTATTCCGGTGGCATCATCACTGACTGGGGCGCACATATGATCGACCTGGCTCATTGGGCGACGGGCAATGAACGTACCGGGCCGGTCGAGGTCGAGGGGACGGGCGACTTTCCGCCGCGGGACGGGGTGTGGAACACGGCGGCGACCTTCAAGCTACGCTATCGCTACGCCTCGGGGCTCACGATGGAGTTGTTCACCGATGCGCCGGGATTGAAATTCGAGGGGACGCAGGGATGGCTTCTGACTCGCGGCTGGCTCGGCCCGCTGACGTCGAGCAAACCAGAACTACTCGCAACGACGCTGCCCACGCGGCAGCGACTGCGTCGGCCCCGCACGGACGGCAACGGCGGCGAACACATGGATTTCACGGACGCAATCCGGGAGGGGCGTCCGGCTTACGCACCCGCCGAGATTGGGCATCGGACGATTACGGTTGCGCACATCGGCAACATCGCGATGCAGCTTGGTCGGAAGCTTCGCTGGGATCCGAGTGTCGAGCGGTTCGTCGACGACGCCGAGGCCAATGCGATACTCAGCCGTGAACAGCGGGCGCCTTGGAAGCTTGAGAACGTGGACGGCTGGCTGAACGTCGGATAGTCGTCGCGCTAGCTTCACGGTCGCGAGCCGTTTTGTTAACATGAGGGGATGGTTGGTGCTCGGAGGGTATCCGAGCGGAGGCCATAGGGGAAATCCCCGATCACGGCTCCTGGCGCCATTTGTTCCGCGCACACGACAACCCCAGTAGATCGGCCGGCGGTACGCCTCCGACGAGCTCTGGACATTGCCGACGCGGGCGGGCCGCCTTCAACAAAAAACAACAGGCATCGAACATGCGATCACTTCATTCCTTTCGCAGCCACGGCAACACTCTGGGGCGCTGCTTTTCCCTGGAAGTCATCCTCTTCCTCCTGGTGCTGTTGAACTCCCGTGCCCACGCAACGAAGCCAGTTGACACGGAATCGCCAACGGCGGATCTTCCGAAAGTCTTTGCGGATTTTGAAATTGTGCCCAACATCGTGTACAAGACCGTCGGCGGCAAGGCCCTTGAGTTGGATATTCTGATCCCCAAGAATCTGCCCAAGACGCCGGC
>DOEZ01000703.1 GCA_003532715.1 Planctomycetaceae bacterium | reverse complement strand
GGTTTTGGTGCATAATGCGTGCGCCAAGGAAGCGGCCGAATTGGCCGGCAAGCAGGCCGACGACGTCGCGGGCGAAGCGGCGCAGGCTAGCCGGAAGGTGTTGGCATTACCCGCGCCGGACACTACGGCATTACATCATATTATTCCTGTGTTTCGCGGGAAGAGTGCAAAATACGCTGAGTTCATTCAAGCTCGCGGAATTATGGTGGACCAATACTGTGTTCGAGTTGCACACGGGAATGCTAGCCATCATCTGAAGTTCATCCATGGTTCGGGAAAATGGAATCAGAAATGGATGGACTGGATTGACGCGAACCCAGGTGCAACGGCAAAGGACATCTTTCAGCAGGCCGGCCGGATGATGGATGAGTTTGGGCTTTCCGGGTCACAGATTGTGCCGTATCGTTAGCATGACGACTGTCACATATTTGAAAGTATTGAGCATCACCATCGTCTTCGTCGCAAAATCATTGTTACTGTTGAACAAGTTATCTGTAGACTATGACACAATAGGATCATGTGCGGCAAAAGGCTCCTACCATTACTGAGAGAGGTGCAATCGCAATTGGGGAATATCCCCGAGATTGTGATGCAGCCGCCCGTTTTTTCGGCCGTGCCCAATCCAGCACATTTAGGGCAACTGAGTCACGAAAGTAACGACAATCCTCCCACCTTCTTGATGAGTGTTTTCAGGGAAGAAGTTGGGGGACTCGTCTTTTCATGGCACGCCCCTGATAACGTCTTTGGTGCCGAGTGCAAATACGGTTACATCAATCTCCTCTCGCCACAACAGATCATCAGTTGCTTTCAAGATCAAAAGGTCATGGCCGAGGATGCCCGTCGCAATGGCTTCGGCAATGATCCTGGCTGGGCCGCGGTTATTGACGACTGGCCCCATTGGCTGCCCGTGTTCCGGTTCAATACGGGAGATTGCCTGTGTGTTGACATTGGTCGCCCGGCTGAACAACCGATTGTGTTTCTCGAACATGACGTCATGGATGGCGGTCCGAATTTGCATGGACTGCGACTGGCATCGAGCCTGTCTGACTTCGTCCAGCAGTGGGCCGAGGCGATGTTCGTCGAGCTTCGTGATTGGACGGTGGGGTGCAATGATGTCGGGCTTAATCTCAGAGCAGATGTATTTGGCACGATGCAAAACAAACTTCACGAAATGGCTGAGCGGGAAGAATTGGGCGAAGAATAGCCAAGCAGGGTGCGTCTCGACGCGCCAGAGATATGTCTGAAGGAGTTTATACAGAAAGGCGCGTCTCGAAGCACCCTACAGCGATCATTTGATCGATGACCGGGCGAATGAAGTAGTCCTTGGTGCAACGGCCCTAACGCTGGTTACGCTCAAGTGGGCGCTTACCTGTACCCGACAGATGGAAGTATGATATGATCAGGCGACTGCGATGACAACAACCGAGGCAATTTCCGAGTATATGCGATCGGTTGACAGGTTCTTTCGCGGCGGAAACGGCGGTGTCTATTCCGCGATTGCCGAAATCGTGCATTGGAGTCTTTCCTTGGACTCTCATGATAAGGATTTGTTATGCAATGAACTACTCCGGTTGATTGCAGTGCAGGATGAAATGTGGGGCGTTGCGGTTGAGGTTCTCCTCTATATTCAACAATCGGCCCCAAGAAATGCGGCTATACCGAGTAGATTGGCTTCCCTACTTAACGATGAGAACCATACGGAAGAATGGGAGGCAGACATCTTGCTCGCCCTGATGAGGCTTTCCTATCAACCGATCGCGGAAAGAGCCCTCGACCATATTACGCGTCGTCTGGCGGCGGGAGATCGCTCGGCTCTATCGATGCTTGCGGCACTCTCAAGAGTGGACGCCGAAAAATGCCTGGAGATCGCTACACGTGTCTTCATTGACACTTGCCGGAAAGGGCAACTTGATAAACGGTACAATTCCATCTCGGCATTTGTTGACGATTGTCTCGACGTGGACAGGAGTTTGCTAATACGGTTCATCCGGAATATCCATGCCGCCGACAAGGCCGCTGGACAAGAGATCGCCGAGATCGTCCGCGAATACATCGGCAGATCGTTCATGCGGGAGAAACTGGGTGATGAATTGCACGAATCCCTGGAAAGAGACGTCCTTTCGGCTTGTTCGGAAGAGTAGAGCACCCAGACGTAGCGGGACTGACGGACAGCAGCAAAGCTAAAAGAGCGATTGCCAAATCCATGAAATCGAAACGAAAACGACCAAAGCTCGGCGATATTATCGAGATCCCTTTGCTGTCGGGCAAGTATGCCTATGGCCGGCTATTTCGAGATTACGATATCGGGATTTACGGGACACTCCGAGAGGAACGAACGCCGTGCGAGACAATAGTCAAAGACACTATCGCCTTCCACTCGGGTTTCGTTGATCGTCTAATTCGAAACGGCACGTGGCCAATTGTTGGCTCTCAACCATTCGCAAATGACGAGGAAGGCTGGGCACCGCCGAGCGTCGTTAAGGATATGGTGACTCCGGGGCGATATCGCATTTACCATAAGGGGGAGCTTCGTCCCGCCACGCCGGAGGAAGTCGAAGGACTTGAAGAATCTGGTATGTGTTCGCCCGAGAATCTCGTTTTCGAGATTCTCCAGCGGCTCGATCCGGAATTCAAGTGCTCGCACGCCGACGTGTTTGCCGCGTTCGCTTCGTTGAGGGCGTCGGCCGGGCCGAAACGAGCGGCAAAAACGCGCGCCATGGCGGAATCCAAATTCTGGGCCTTGATCGATGAGGCGAGGGAAGAGGCCGGCGAAGTGGGCGAGACAATGGTCGAGGCGCTTCGCGACCGGCTCGCGGAACTCGGGGCGACACGGATTCGCGCCTTCGATGCGGCCTTCAACCGCGCGATGGAGGAGTCGTATCACAACGACCTGTGGGCGGCGGCCTACGTGATCAACGGCGGTTGTTCGGACGACGGGTTCGACTATTTTCGAGGATGGCTGATCGCGCTGGGCCGCGAAGCCTACGCGAATGCGATGAGAGATCCCCAAACGCTCAAGGATTACATTCCCGACGATCCGGACTGGAACGCGGAATTGGAGGAGATCCTCTACGCGGCCCGCGAGGCGTACGAACAGAAGACCGAAACGGAAATGCCGCCGATCGACAAGGCAAAATGGGTTCTCAAGGGGGATACTTGGGACGAAGAGAGCGTCTACACGCGTTATCCCGAACTGGCCGAAGCGGCCGAAAAACGGTGGGGGGAATAGGTGGGTCGCCGGTCACGACGAGCCACGTAGAGTGGGGCGATTGCAGCGAGACTTGTCGGAAAAGAATGGACTTCAAGGTAAGATTCGCTGCAATCGCCCCACCCTACCAGAGAGTTCGACGCCGAATCACTGCTCCGATTCGGCCGGGTCCGACGTCTCGAGCACTTGGCCTTGTTCGCGCAGGAGCCGTTGTAGTTGGTCGACGTTGACCTCTTGCACCGCGACGTTGGCGTCGGCCGCCAGCGCGGCGGCCAGGCCCGCCGCGTGGCCGGCCATCATGTAGCCGGGTTCCATGCGAAAACTGCCGAAGGCGATGGTGCTCATCGAGGCGCAGACCGGCACCAGCAGGTTCTTGCACTGCGAGGCTTTCGGCGTCAACGCCCGATAGGGAACCTGCCACGGGTCGACCGGCTGGCTGACGTAGCCTTCGGTGTAGAGTTCGTCCTCGGCCCGGGGATATCGAAACGTGCGGACGGCGACCCACTGGACTTCGCGAAGGTCGATGTTGTAGCCGCACATGCAGACGGCGTCGGGCTTGGTGCGCCGGGTTTGCAGGTCGTGCTGCGTCACGAGGTATTCGCCGATCATGCGGCGGCCCTCGCGAATGTACAGTTGATGCGGCCACCCGCCCGTATCGACGAATTCGTCCTTGCACAACCCCCAACGGCGAGCCGCGTTGCGGTGTGCCTCGGGAACCGAGGGATCGTTCTGCAAGAACCACAGCAGGCCTTGCGCCCAGCGCAGGTGTTGTTGCCATATCTCTTGTCGGCGCGCATGGTCGGCGTCGGGATACTCCCACGCGGCCCCGAGCAGATTCGTCGAGACGGGCCCCGTGCTGTTCAGGTCGCACTTGCCGTTGGGAACCCGCGGCATGTGAAGCGGATGACGCACCCGGTCGCCGCCCACCTCGAAGTACCGCCGCAACATCTCATAGTCGTCGGGATTGTAGCCCTCGGGCTGTTCGATCGGGAGTTGGTTCTCCGGCTGGTTGGTCAGGCACAGGCGGAAACAATACGCCTGGAATTTGCCGTCTCCTTCGCCCGTGGCGACCAGGTCCTCCTGGGCGGTGACCAACGGCAAGAGTTTGCCGTCCTTCCTCGCCGAGACGGGAAACAGAAACTGATGTTCGCCGGGCAACAGTTCGGTGCGGCCAGCGAGCGATTCTCCGTACTTCTCGCGACCTTCGCGGCCGACGGTGTACTCGACGCCCGCGGCGGCCATCAGATCGCCTTCGTAACCCGCGTCGATGAAAACCTTGGCGACGTACGTATTGCCCGACGTGGTCGTCAGCGAGACGATGCGACCGTCGTGTTTCGTGATCGATTCGAGTCGTTGATCATGAACCACGGTGACGCCCGCCTCGTGGAGCATGGTTCGCAGCGTGTTTTCGGCGACGTGCGGCTCGAAGTTGAAGGCTTCGTGCGGCCGGACTTTTCCGTAGTGGGCGGCCATTCGCCGGTAGACTTCCGTCGTCAAGCCGCCGATGAGGTCTCGCTGGCCGCGGACGTCCGACTGGCCCAGGCCGCCCGACAACATGCCGCCGACATGCCTTCCCGGTTCGAGCAGGATCACGTTGGCGCCTTGCCTCGCGGCCGCGATGCTCGCCGTCGCGCCGCCGGCCGTCGCCGTATAGACGACCACGTCGGCGTGGACGGTTTCGGCCGCCCGCGAACCGGCGGGCAATGCCAGCAACGGAAAAGCCAGGGACAGGATCGCCGAAGCGACTCGTTTCATGTTGGGTGCCGATCTAAGCATGCTTTTCATTTTTCCAAGCTGATTGCGTTTCCATCCTGACGGTTCGCCATGTACTGATGCGCGAGCGGGTCGATGTCATAACTGATCGCGCTGACCGACCCATCGCACATGCCCATGTTCAGGCTGCCCGGGTGGGCGCTTCCGAAGTGAATCGTGCTTTCCACGCCTGCCCGGTCCTGCATCGGAGGGAGGAGCGTCGTCGAAGTGCCGCTTACCGCGGCCCAGCGCGAGCTGTCTTCGTCCTCCGACGTGTAGGGCCCTTGGTTGTCGCCCTTGCTGATGCCGCCTTCATACGCATCCGGATCGAGGTACTTTTCGCCGACGAGATAGGTGTGCGACGTACCGTCGGTGATGTCGTTCATCCGCGTGAAGAAATGCGCCGCCATGATGCCGGTGCCGTTCTTGCTCGAGCCGAAGTTATAAGTGCCCGAGTCTCCCTGTATCAGGGTCGTGGGTCCGGGCGGCCAGGGAATATAGAAGTCGCCGGCATTCGCCGCATAGTCGATGAGAATCTGGTGCGTCAACGTCGCGCACAAAAACGGCTTCCTCGCGATGGCCGACGCACTCGAGGGAAGGGGGTGTGCGACGGATGGACGCCGCGAGGGGCACGACCAGATGGCGCACGGGGTTTCATAGAGGACCTTCACGAACGGCTCGGGCTCGGTCATCGAATTCGGGTCGGCCGACGCCCCCAAATCACGCAGCGTGCCGAGCTCGAGATAGGGGAGCAGCGAGTAACTCCAACCGCCTGGTTGGTCCACGCCGATGCCCCGACCCGGATGAGGCGCCCATTGGTATCCCCAACCGCCGCTCGGA
>DOEZ01000193.1 GCA_003532715.1 Planctomycetaceae bacterium | reverse complement strand
TGGTCCAATTCCGGCTCTCATGGGTCACCTTCGTTCGAGATACGTCGCGGGTTGGACGGGCTGAGACGGGGCGTTGCGATCGTCGTCGCGATATTGCACCAGCGTGCCCGGATACGTGTTTCGATTCGGCGATGCCGGATTTTCCGACGTCGGCCCGGTTCCCGGCGGATAGGTTGCCGCCGTCGCCGCCGCGCCGACCACCGGCGGCAAGGGATGCACGGCGTATCGCGGCGCCGAGCCGGAAGCCGCCGGTTCGACGCCCGGACGCCACGGCGTGGCTTGGACGGGCGAGGCGTTTGGCGAACGGCCGGCGGCCACTCGTCGATCGGCGCCGGTTTCGACCGGCGTTTGTGTTGGGTTTCGCATGAGCGGCACGCCCGGCGCGCCCTCGGGCGTCGGCACCAGTTCGGCGCCGCGCGGTCCGGGGAGTTGATCGGGCATCATGTCGATGGTCGGCGTTTCGTGCGGATAGATGACTCTCGGTCCGGTTCGCCCCTGCTCGGCGAAGAACGGATCGCTCCCATATCCGGCGTGCATCCGCTGCAAGTCGGCACGGCACCAGTGCATCCGCGACGACTCAACACACGCGATCCGTTCGGCGTCGCGCGCGTCGCCGACGATGCGCGGCGTCAGGATGATCAGCAATTCCTTCCGGCTCTTGATGGTCGATTCGTATTTGAACAAGTTGCCGACCACCGGTATAGTCGAGACGACCGGAACCCGGCGGACCATCGTCTCGTTGTCATCGACGATCAGTCCGCCGAGCACGACCGTTTGTCCGTCGGCCGCGCTGATGGCCGTTTCGGCGCTGATCATTTCGATGCGCGGCGAGCGGATGACCTGGCCGTCGGCCACCGAGACGGGGATGCCGTCCGCTTCCGCGCCGACCTTCGAGTTGGTGGCGATGATCTGCATGACGATGAGTCCGTCGGGCGTGACGCGAGGCGTGACCTGCAAGATCAGGCCGACTTCGCGGTAATCGACCGAGTTCTGCTGCCCAAATTCCGAGAACGACGTGCCGGTAATGTACGGCACGTCCTCGCCGACGACGATCTGCGCGAGTTCGTTGTCCAACGCCATGATCTGCGGGCGGCTGAGCACCTTGAACTTGCGGCACGTGCTCAGGGCGCGAATCAGCGCGCTGACCGACTCGCTCGATGCGCTGAGCACCAGTCCGCTGTAGCCCAACGCCGAGTTGCTTCTCGCCGTCCCGAGCGTCGTCATCGCCTGGCCGGCCGCCACCGCGCCGTTCGAGACGAGGGTTCCAGGGATGTTCAACGTGTTCGCGATGGAAGTCCCAAGCGTTCGATTGAACAAGACGGAATCCTGCAAACCGAGTTCGATGCCGAATTCGTCGAAGTTGTCCAATCCCACCTCGGCGATGACCACCTGGATGACGGCCATCGAGGGACGCCGGTCCAATTGTTCGATCAGCTCGACGATTTCGTCGTAGTACCGGGGCGTCGCGCTGACGATGAGGCTGTTGCTCGATTCCTCGGCCACGACGATCACTTCGCGCTCGATCTGCTCGAAGGCGCTGATCACGCCCGTGGTCAACGTCTCGATCTCGCGTTTCGTGCTGAGGTATTGGTTCACGGCGGTGGCCACGTTGGTGGCGTTGATGTTCTTGACGCGGTAGACCGTGTTTCGCCGCTGTCGCGGATCGCTTCCGTCGAGCCGCGCCAAGACGGCCTCGACCACCGTCAGCGCGCCGGCCGAGCCGGTGACGATGACGCTGTTCGTGCGGACGTCGACGGCGAAACGGAGCCCAACGAGCGACGTCTCATCCTCGACCACGCCCGTCCGGACGGCAATTTCCTGTCCGGCGACGGCGGCCCCGAAAATGCTTTCGAGCATCGCGGCCATGTTCGTGGCGTCGCCGTTGACGAGCGTGAAGACCTTGACCTGCGATTCGATCGTCGGCGAGCGGTCCAATTCGGCGACCAACGCGGCGATCAGCTCCATGCTATCGGGCGACGCGGTCACCACGAGAGCGTTGATCCGCGTGTCGGCCGTCACCTGGGCGTCGGTCAGGATTCCCGAACTCAGAACGGTGTGTCCTTGGCCGTCGATGGTGACCATCTTCAGCCGAGTGGACTTTTTTTCATAGTCGGTGGCCATCGCGCCGGCCATGCCCATGCCGCCCGTCCGCGCCCGCTGGCCGTACATCTGGCCGGTCAGCGCGTCCTGGAGCACGGTGGCCAGATCGGTCGCGTTGGCATTCTTGAGCTTGAACACCCGCACTTCATTGAAACTCTTGCTCTCGCCCGTGTCGAGCCGGGCGAGCATGGCCGAAACCTCGGCCATGTCGCGCGGGTTCGCCCGAACGATCAACGAGTTCGAGCGAAAATCGGCCACCGCCTGGACGCGCGGCACCAACGCCATTCCCGAGGTCGTGTCGGTCTCCTCGAAAAACGACGTGACGGCCGTCTGAGCGTCTTCGGCCGAGACGTTCTTCAAAAAGAAAATCTGGAATCGGGCCGTGGGGGATACCGGCTGGTCGAGCTGTTCGATCAGCACCCGCAGCTTCTCGACCGTCTCGGGACGACCGACAAGCAACAAGCCGTTCGGAACGGCCAACGGCGTGATGCTCATCGTTCCCTCGCGAGGAGCATACACTTCCTGGTAAAGCTGTCTGAGCAGAACGGCCAGCGCCGTGGCGTCGACGTGCTTCAGCATGATCACCTCGACGGCCGGTTTCGTGATCTTGCTGTATTCCTCGATCTGGCGGATCAGTTCCTGAATCCGTTTGACGTCCTCGGGACGACCGCGAATGATCAGTGCGTCGAGTCCTTCGAGCACCTGTACTTGCACCGGCGCGACCAGTCGGCCCGCCTCGGGCGAAGTCTCGTCCAATCCCGGCGAGGGCTGCTCGCGGCGATCGGGAGCCATTTCTTCCTCCTCCGCCGGGGCGCCGGGAGTCGCTTGCATGGCGACGGTCATCGACTCGCGTGCCGCCGGACGATATTCGGACCGGCTGGCATCCATCCGCACCGCTTGCATCAGGCCGTCCATCGCTTCGTCGAGCGACGGCGAGTGCGAAGTCGGCACGTAACGCACTCCCGGATCGCCCGCCGCGACCGGAGTGTCCAGTGCATGAACGAGTTGCAGCACGCCCTGGACCGCTTGCTCCGGCCCCTCGACGACGACCTGCCCGCGCGAACGGTCCAGTCTGAGCCGAGGCTTCTCCGGACGGTGGGTTGGAACGGAGAATTCGACCACGTCGCTGGATAGGGGGCGCGAGATCAGCCCGCCACCCATTGATTCCAGCAGATTCGACTCGAACCCAGCCCCATCGACGTGCCACAAATTCACGACCTCTCGGGCGGGGGTGGTCCCGCTCTCCGGCCGTTCCACGCCGCGCGGCGCGGCGCCGTTCGACGCGGGCGTCGTCGGTTGCTCGGCGCGGGCGGAAGGACGCGCGGCGGGCGGCGGCCCGTCGTTGGCGGACTTCGGCAAAGGCGGTTCCTTCCATCGCGGTGGTGCATTGAGGTCCACTCGGAAGGTCTCGTCGCTCCCGGCGTCCGGTCCCACGCGTTCGACCGGCGACGCCACGGTGCCGCCGCGGATTCCGCTCAGTGCGGGAGCCATCACCGCAATAAGGACGAATAGGCCCGCGATCGTCGCCCAGAATCTGAGTCGTCGGATTTCGGTTTTGAGTATTCTCATGATTCTCTCGCCGCAGCACCCCCAATGTGTGTTATTTCTTCGCGCTCCGCCCCCCAGGTAGGTCGTCATCATCGGTATAATCGGTAGAAACCACCCAGCTTCTCGAACCTAATTCCGTGATTCGCACAGGATTCCCACCCCCTCTGGCGTCCGATGTGGCTATTAGGCTGTGTTCGCCTATAATAGTGGAGGCGGCCGACGATTCGCGCCGACGAGAGGGCCGATACTCACCCACAACAAGGAGGGGGAACCGATGGTTCGCCTTTGGATAATTAGCCTGTCGACCGTTTTGGC
>DOEZ01000646.1 GCA_003532715.1 Planctomycetaceae bacterium | reverse complement strand
TCGCTGGCGCTTCGGGTTAGTGTGGGATTCCACTCGGGTTAGTGTGGGATTCCACGCAACCCGCGTTTCCCGTGGGTTGCGAGCCGACGGGCCGGAGTGTTAAGATGGACTGCGGACTGGAGGGCGGGCAATCGCAGCAAGCCTTGCCGGAAAACCGCAAATCCTACGGCGAAACTTGCTGCAATCGCCCCACCCTACCTGTCCGTGGCCACTATTTCAACGTCGAATCGTCATGGATACCGACCTACCCCACATCTCGAATTCATGTTCCGGCAACGAGCCTCTTCCACCGAGGCTTCGTTTCGACGCGTCTCATCCCCAGCCCCCGCGGCCGATCTTCGTGCGGTTGGACGATCGTCCGCCCGAGATCGAAGAAGGCTAGGCCCGATGACCTCCCCGGTGCCGTCGCGCGACGACTTGGCCGCGCTCTACCTCGACCAGATTCCTTACGAACCGTACAAGGTCCAGGAAGAGGCCCTGTTGGCCTGGTTTGAGGCGAAGCAGGGCGTCATGGTCTGTGCCCCGACCGGAACCGGCAAGACGCTCATCGCCGAGGCGGCCCTGTTCGAGGCGCTTCACACGGGCAAGCGTGCTTACTACACCACCCCGCTGATCGCCCTGACCGAACAGAAGTTTCGCGAGATGCAGCATCGGGCGACCGACTGGGGGTTCATGCCCGATGACGTGGGCCTGGTGACCGGCAACCGGCGCGAGAATCCCGAGGCGAGAATTCTGGTCGTCGTCGCCGAGATTCTCTTCAACCGGCTCCTGCATGGCGAGGAGTTCCACTTCGACGACGTCTCGGCCGTGGTGATGGACGAATTCCACAGCTTCAACGACTTTGAGCGGGGCATCGTCTGGGAGTTGTCGCTCGGCCTGCTGCCGGCGCACGTGCGGACGCTGCTGCTTTCGGCCACGGTGGGCAACGCCTATGAATTCTGCAGTTGGCTGCGCCGAACGCACAACCGGAGCATCGAGCTGGTCCAAGGCGACGAACGGAAGGTGCCGTTGGAGTTCGAATACGTGCCCGACCGGCTGCTGACCGAGCATCTCGAAATGATGGCCAAGGGGGGCGAGGGCGTGCGGATGACCCCCGCGCTGGTCTTCTGCTTCAATCGCGAGGAATGCTGGAACGTCGCCGAGACGCTCAAGGGCAAGAAGGTGGTCGCCGCCGAACAACAAGCCCGACTGGCGGAGGAACTCGAGAAGCACGACTGGTCGCAAGGGGCCGGGCCCAAGCTCCGGGCCGTTTTGCAGCGCGGCGTCGGCGTGCATCATGCGGGCGTGCTGCCCAAATATCGCCGGATCGTCGAGGAGCTGTTCCAAAAGAAACTGCTCTCGGTCGCCACGTGTACCGAGACGCTTTCGGCCGGCATCAATCTGCCGGCTCGATCGGTCGTCGTGCCGAGCCTGGTCAAGGGGCCGCCGGGCAAGAAGAAGCTGCTCGATCCGAGCACGGCCCACCAGATCTTCGGCCGGGCCGGCCGGCCCCAGTTCGACGATCGCGGGTTTGTCTATGTGTTGGCCCACGAGGACGACGTCAAGATTCATCGGTGGAAGCTGCAATACGACCAGATCCCCGAGGACACGAAAGACCCGGGCTTGCTGAAGGCGAAGAAGCGACTCAAGAAGAAGCAGCCCACGCGGCGCGCCGACGAGCAGTATTGGAACCAGGAGCAGTTCGAGAAACTCTGCGCGGCGCCGCCGGCCAAGCTATCGAGCCGCGGCCCGCTGCCTTGGCGGTTGCTGGCCTACATGCTCGATGCGTCGGCCGAGGTCGATCGGATTCGCGACCTGGTCGGCCGCCGGCTGATGGACCCCAAGAAGCTCGAATTGGGCCAGCGCGAACTCGACCGGATGTTGCTGACGCTGCATCGGGCGGGCTTCGTCCGGCTGGAACCCGAGCCGCCCAAGGACGGCCAAGAAGGACAGGGCGCCACTGGCGTTTCCTCGGGTGCCACTGGCGTCTCGCCAGTGCCCGAGCCGAAGCCCGACTCGCCGAAGCAGGCCACCAGCCTGATGGGTCTGACACTCGGTCAGTCGGCCGCCAAGCCGCCAGTCGCACAACCGAAGGGTGCTCAACAAAAGGGTGCCACTGGCGTCTCGCCCGTGCCCGGCCGAGCGGCACACGGCGGCGTGCCGGGCAAACCCGACGAGGAACCCTCCGGCCCGCCGCCCTATCGCCCGACGTTGGCCCATCCGACCGACGAACTGGGCAAGATATTGCTGTTTCGCAGCGTCAATCCGATCTACGGCATCTTTCTGATCAAGCAGTTGGGCATTGCCGATCGGGCCGAGCGGTTGCAGGCGATGGAGAGCGTGTTGGAACTGCCCGGCTCGGTGGCCCATTTCGTTCGCGTGCCGCGACAGAGCGAGTTGCCGCCCGGGCCGTTGGCTCGCGAGCGGTTGGACGAGCGGTTGCTGCAGTTGGGCCTGGCCACGGCCGACCAACTTGTCGAGCGGCCGCGCGACGAGGAATATCGACCGCGGCGGACGTTCGACGAGGAACCGGTCTACGTGCTGTCTTTCGCCCAGAAGCTGCGGACGCTGTTCGACTACGAGTTTCCCGGGGTGCATGACCTGCGGACCAGCCCGGTGTGGGCGGCCGGCGAGGTGCTCGAATTCGGCGATTTCAACAAGTACGTGACGAGCAAGTCGTTGCAGAAACAAGAGGGCATGGTTTTCCGCCACCTCTTGCGGCTCATTCTGCTCTTGGCCGAATTCGCCCAACTCACTCCGCCCGAAACGACCGAAGACGAGTGGCGAGGCGATTTGGACGATATCGGCAACCGTTTGACCGACATCTGCCGCGTGGTCGATCCGACGAGCACCGAAAAAATCCTCGCGGAAGTAGCGGGCGAAGCGGGCGACTGATCGCCGCGAATCGAATGGGGGCAACCGCGAATGAACGCGAATGGACGCGAATAAGGGAAGCGTTGTGGGGCGACTTCATGAAGATGGCCAGCCATGCGGATGGTGCAAGATAGTGGCCAAACAGGTATAATCGTGTCGGTTGAATGCGGTCGGTTCAGTGTCGCCTGACAGAAGGAAAGGAGTTTTCAACGATGGGCAGCGAAATCACCAAGAGCGGAGAGCATCATTCGCCCTTTGAACGAATTCGAAAGATCAATGAGGGAGGCGGCGAATATTGGGAAAGCCGCGATCTGGCGGAGGTTCTGGAATACACGCAGTACAGGAACTTCGAGGCCGTCATCGAGAAGGCGAAACTGGCGTGTTTCAATAGCGGGCATCGCATCGAGGACCATTTTGCTGACGTCAGCAAAATGGTCCCCCTTGGGGGTGGTGCGGAACGTTCAATCAAGGCTGTTCTTCTCTCCCGCTATGCCTGTTATCTGGCCATCCAGAACGCCGATCCGAAGAAGGAGATCGTGGCACACGGGCAAACCTATTTCGCCATCCAGACGCGGCGGCAGGAACTGGCCGACGAGAACATCGAGGAAGATCGGCGACTGCTGTTGCGCGAGGAGATTCGGCGACACAACGCCCAATTGGCCGGCGCGGCGAAGAATGCGGGCGTGGTGGAGCCCAAGGATTACGGCATCTTCCAGAACCATGGCTACATGGGCCTTTACGGCGGACTCAAGCAGGAAGACATTCATCGCCGGAAGGGTTTGAAGAAAAGCCAGAAGATTCTCGATCACATGGGCAGCACCGAATTGGCCGCGAATTTGTTTCGAGCCACCCAGACAGAAGAGAAGCTCCGCCGCGATAAGGTGAAAGGAAAAGACTCGGCCAATCGAACGCACCGCGAAGTCGGCGCAAAAGTGCGGCAGACCATCCATGAGTTGGGCGGCACGATGCCCGAAGAACTGCCCGCGGCCGAGAGCATCAAGAAGATCGAGACCAAACGGCGCAAGCAAATCGGCAAGGCCGGGACGTCCAAAAAGAAGGGTTGATCCGTTTTTGGCCTCCCATCTGCCTGCAAGGACATTGAGGTCTCATGGCTAGTTTCTTCATTATTGGAGAGAGTAGATTGATGGTTCAATCGGAGCATAGGAGCTTTCGACTCACACCACCATCATACATGCGTGGCCGACGAGTTAAGCCTCGTCTTCGTTCAGTTCCATACGTGTCAGCTATTTGTGTTCTGCTAGGAGCGATTCTGTCAGCCGCAGGCGTGATTCTGTTTTTGTTAACACCCATTGGTATCCCCCTACGAAACTCGGTCTGGGGTTGCATTCTCTTTTTTGGAATACCGTACTGTGTGGGAAGATTTGTCTATTATTTGTTCAAAGTGTTCTATATGCGATCTGGGCGGATGACTCCAGAAGAGGCTCGTGATTTTCCGTTTCGAGGATGGTATCCTGAATCATGGCTGGAGCCAGCCACCTCTCAGGACGAGAAAAGGGACGGGTGAAGAAAAGGGGCTATTCCTGAGATCGACGGTCCCGGCATGGAAGAATAGCGTCCCCTTGGTTTTTCCGAAGGACGATAGGGAACCGCGAATACACGTCAATAAACGCAAATCGTGGCCGTGCGTTGGATAAGCCCATTTGGCCCACGAAAATCACCCCATCCCGACGGCAACGATGAAACGGGATTCTGGGTCTACCCCGTGAGAAACGGCCTCAATTGGCCTTGTGGCGGGTGGCCGGTTTGTCTAGTATCCGGCCCTCATAGTGCCGAGGATTCCGCGCGGAAACCCCATGACTTGGGGGTGCGGCCGAGGCTCATTCGTTCCCTTCAGGAGAGTACGACCATGCAACGACTGGTGCGTACACCAACGCGGTTGTTGCTTTGTCTGCTTCCGGCGGCGACGCTCGGTTTGGCCGGTTGCGGACCCAACTCGCAGATACTGCAAGGCCAGAACACACAGTTGCAGCAGCAGCAAGTCGCGCTGGCTCGGCAGACCGAGCAGTTTCAGAGCCGGATCAACTCGTTGGACCGCGACAACCAGGAACTCGAGCAGATGCTGGCCCAATCGCGTCAGCGCGAGAAGATTTTCGACGACCAAGTTAGCGCCATGCGACAGCAGCTTTCCGACGTGACCAAGCAGTTGGCCAAGGTGAGCGAAGAGAAGGCGAGCACCGAGAAGCAGATCAAGACGATAAACGCGTCGATGCAGCGCCAGGGCCGCGTGTCGATCAGCCCGAATAGCAGCGTCCGCGCCAAACTGCCCGACATCGAACTGCAGGGGATCGACGTGCGGCGCGACGGGGAAGTCATCCGGATCGTGTTGCCGGCCGACAACCTGTTCGATCCCAACGCGGCGATGCTTCGTCCCGAGGCGACGAACTATCTGTCGCAAGTGATCGCCGAGGTGCAGCGCGTGTATCCGAACCAGCGGATCGGCGTCGAGGCGCACACCGACCGGCATCCGACGTCGTTGGCCGGCTATCGCAACGCGCACGAACTGTCGGTCGCGTGGGCCGTGGCCGTCTACAACCACCTGACGACCCAGACGCGGATCCAGCCCGGCCAGCTTACGGTCGCCGGCCACGGAGGCAACTACCCGGCCTATTCGAACGCCTCGCCGGGCGGAGCGCAACGCAACCGCCGCGTCGAGTTGGTCATCTACCCGGAGCGGCCGGGCGTCTGACGCGGATCGTGGGCCAGTCTGCGTCGGATTGAACCGCCGAGACGCCGAGACGCGGAGATGATTTTCTTATTCTCGCGCGGAGCCACAAAGCCACAAAGGAGCAACAAAACATCTCTTTGTGGCTTTGTGAGAGAAATAATGCGGCCGACGACAAGGACCGACAAGCCGTCCACGCCACCCCGGCGGCAAGCGGGGTTCAGGCGTCTTTGGGCGTGAGCGACCGATTCATGCTGCCCGAGCGGAAACCGTCGAGATCGACCGTTGCATAGGCAAACCCGCACGCGTGGAGATGTTCGGTCAGTCGTCGACGCAACGACGATTCGAGGAGTCGAGGCAAGTCGTCGGCGGGGACTTCGACTCGGGCCAGCCCTCCCTCGTGCAATCGGACGCGCGCGACGGCGAAGTCGTGTTCGTGCAAGAACCGTTCGGCCCGATCGATCTGATCCAACTGGGCCTCGGTGATCGGCACGCCGTAGGCCACGCGGCTGCTCAGGCAGGGCGACGAGGGCTTGTTCCAGTTGGGCAGTCGCCACGCTTGGGCCAATTGGCGCAGCTCGTCCTTGGTGAATTCGCACTCGGCCAGCGGACTTCGCACGCCCCGTTCGCGCGCCGCGCGGCTGCCCGGCCGGTGGTCGCGGCGGTCGTCGGCGTTCGCCCCGTCAAGCAAGACGGCCAAGCCGAGTTGTTCGACGCGCCGGAGCAAGTGCCTGCAGATGATCTGTTTGCAGAAGTAACACCGTTCGGGCGTGTTCGCGCGATAGTCGGGATCGGACAGTTCGTCGGTCTCGATCACTTCGTGGCGAATACCGATGGTTCGGGCGAGCCGAACGGCCGCGTCGAGTTCGCCGCCGGGCGTGCTCGGGCCGGTGGCCGTCAGCGCGACGGCCCGATCGCCCAGAGCGATGACGGCCGCCTTGGCCAGAACCGAGCTGTCCAATCCGCCGGAAAAAGCGACGGCCGCACTGCCGAATCCGCGCACGAGGTCGAGAAGCCGATCGCGTTTTTCTTCTGGGATGTCGCAGAGCATGGGCCGGCCCGTGCGCGCAAAAAAAGGTCCTCTACCGCAATGCCGTGGCGATGTCTCTTGCGAGAACCCGTTAAGTATTAGGGGGGCAACCTGGAGTCCGGCTTGTGTGATCCGCGATTGGCCCGCCGAAGCGGACCGATTAACGGCTATACACGCTGCCGAACTCTTTGATTCAGGCGCCCAACGGGCAACGTATCGGCTCTCCAAAAGTGTGACATCGACAACACGAGCATGGTAGAGGACCATATCCATGCAGGTTGTTCGCCGAGTCAGTCGCATTGAAAGCGACCCTCTCGACACGATTCATCCTATCAACCTTCATCGGCCAAGGCAAGGCAATGGCGACGGTTTTTCCGATTCGCATCACGGCCTTTTTCCGGGAAATACGAGCAGTTTTTTGCTGGACATTTCAGCCCGGCGCGACCGGATAGCTCCGTTGGGTGTATCGGGACGCGCTATCGGCGTTTCAGAAACGCCGGGCGGCGCGGCGGAATCAGGAACAACAGTCCGATCACAACCGCCGCGAACAGACAATAGCACGCGGTCAGCACGCCGGGCGAGAGATCGACGAAGATCAACTCGTGCGTCCAGCGACCGATGAACGAGCCTTCTTCGACATCTTGTCCGGCCGACGCGCGCAGTTGGTCCTCCCATTCGGTCAGCGGACAGAGGATGCCAAAGATGGACTCCAACGCCACGACGCCGATCATTAGCAGATGAACGCCGCGAAACCAGAAGTTGCGAGCCCAACCGTAACCGCGCCACGCACCGAAAAGAATCGCCGGCACGCCGAGCACCACGAAACCCACGTAGCCCGCATGAATCACGACGATCAGGTCGGCGAGGAGTCGATAGAGAGACATGATACTCCTCACATGATGCACCAAGCCCGTGGACTTTGCGCGGTTTTATTGCTCACGAATCGTTCGCCTACTTCCTCTTAACAAGAAGTTCCGGATTCTCGACCCACAAAGCAAAGTAAGGGACGTCGGCGTTGGCGCGTTGCAGCAAGACCAAGAAAGGTCGATCGAAGATCATGACATGTTCCGCCGCCGGTAGTCGCGTTTTGGCGGAACAGCCAATGCTTATGTGCGATTCGGATCGCAGCCGCACACCTTTCTCGTCAGTTTGAAATCGAATGTTTTGCACTGCACTGAGTATGATGAGGTCGTCCGCGACGTCCTGGTTCGTAACTGCGAGACGATGGCCTTCAAGTTCGTGGTACCTGCGCGTGACATCGAAGTTCAGTCGCGGAACCTTCACGACATCTCCCTCGCTCGGCCGTATCGGCTCGGCGTTCACAATTCGATCTTCGATCGATCTGATGGTTTCGCCCAGCGTTCTCTCGGGTAGAATCTTGGCGAGAATAAGTCGATCTTTCTCGCTCTTCGTCTTCAACTCGATGATGAAGTCGTCCCCATGTTTGTAGTCCAGCAGAACGACCTGATCTAGCCTCGCGTGGCGGCCGGGCTTGTACTCGTGTCCGACGCCAAAGCATGGTACTTCTCGTTCATTGAAGATGAGCGGCTGTTCGATTCGTTCGAAGGGGGTCTCGAAGGCGAGGTTCTTGAACAGATAGGCATAGGCCACGATATCTTGCGGACGAGGCGTCAGACCGCTTGGCGGCAAGTAACGCGGGGTCGCGCTACCGTCGAACGTGTCCTCCAATTGCCGCTTGATCTTTTCATGCACGTCGTCTTTCACAAAACCGGCCACGGCGACGTAAGATTCCGCATCGACTTGCTTGCCGGTGAACACTTTTCTATTAAGGACGGCGACCATGTCGGGTTCATCGTCGGCGAAACGGACGTCTTCGGCAATAAGAGCACACACCTCGTTCCATGCCAGTTGAAAACTGCCGCACCACAGTAGATTCTTGTTCTCTTCGATCGGTGCCTCCAGATGGGGCGTAATGATCGTATCCCTCAAATCCGACGCGTTGGCCGTTAATAAGCCTTCTTCGGTGAAAACGTCGTCATGAGTTCTGGAGACGCAATTGGCGCCGATGTAGGGGAGGGCCAGAATCGTGAGTACAAGCCATATGGCTTTACCGCGAATTCGCATACGCAACCTCCTTCTTGACCTTAGTGGTCAATAGCCGCCCGCTGTTGGTAGGAGGCCGCGGCACGCCAGTTTATTCCCAAAAAAAACGAGAATGCTGCCCTGGGAGAAACATCTACCCCGAAACGGTCCGCAGTACCTCGGGCAGAAGCCGGACTAGGTCGCTTGCGATCATCGATGTTTCGCCGAGCGACTCGGCCGCCCGATCGCCGGCCGCCCCGTGCAGATGCACGCCCAGCCGCGCGGCGGCCAACGGTTCGAGTCCTTGGCACAGCAGGGCCGTGATCAGCCCAGTCAACACGNNGGCAGGGCGTCGATGATATCGGTCGCCATCAGGCTGATCGGGCCGAGCCGGTTCGATGCGATGTCGCCGGCCAGACCATGGGTGTAGACCCCGAGGATGGTCGCGTCGAGCCGGCTCAGGCCCTGACCCATCAGGGCCGTGACAACCCCCGTAAGCACATCCCCCGAGCCGGCCGTGGCCATGCCCGGGTTGCCGGTCGTGTTCAGAAACGTGCTCGTTCCGTCGGTGATGCACGTGTGGTGGCCTTTGAGGACGACGATCGCGCCGTAGCGTCGGGCCAATTCGACGGCCGCCTCGTTGCGTGCTTCGAGCGGCAGGATGTGGCCGCCGGTCAGTCGCGCGAACTCGCCCGGATGGGGCGTCAAGACGCGCGGGCCGGCGTGCGTGGCCAAGACGTCGGGCCGCGTCGCCAGACCGTTCAAGGCGTCGGCGTCGAAGACCATCGGCAGCGCGACCGTCTGGTAGAGACGCGCGACGATCGCGTCGAGTTGCTCGCCGCGTCCCAGCCCCGGACCGACCGCCACGGCGGTGGCCGAAGCGGCCGACTGCTCGATCAGGGCCAGCGCTTCGCCGTCGATTTGGCCCGCCGCGCTCGACGGCAGCCCGATGGTCATGTACGACGGTTCGTGGGCGGCGACGACGTCGAGGCAAACGTCGGGCACGGCCAACCGCACCAACCCCGCGCCGCCGCGCAGGGCTGCCATTCCTGCCAGCGATACGGCCCCGCTCATCCCACGCGATCCGCCGACAATCAACGCCAGCCCGAAGCTCCCCTTGTGGGCATCGCGCTCGCGCCGCGGCAGTCGAGGAAGCGTGGCCTGGTTGGTCGGGTACTGGGCCGGAGGATCATTCGACATGATTGGTTCTCGGGCGGGTTGTCGCACGGAGACACAAAGGCACGAAGGGACGTTTTTGGAATTATACCTCTTTTCCCCTTCCCCTCTTCCCCCTTTCCCCTTTTTTCCGAAACGTAAACGAGGCGGTGGATCGCTGCCATTCGTGACGCATCCAGGCGCACTATCGCAGCATCTCGTTGAATCGCGCGAACAGGTAGCTGCTGTCGTGCGGCCCCGCCGACGCTTCGGGGTGGTACTGCACGCTAAACGCCGGATGCTCTCGGTGCCGCACGCCTTCGATCGTGTCGTCGTTCAGGTTGACGTGGGTCACTTCCAACTCGTCGGGCAGCGAATCGGGCGCGACTGCAAAACCGTGGTTCTGCGTCGAGATCTCGACCTTGCCCGTCAGACGGTCCATCACCGGCTGATTCGCGCCGCGGTGGCCGAACTTCATCTTGAACGTCTTTCCGCCACAGGCCAGGCAAAGCAACTGGTGTCCCAGGCAGATGCCGAAGATCGGCTTCTTCCCCAACAGCCCGCGAATCGTCTCTTGGGCATAGGTGATCGGCTCGGGGTCGCCGGGCCCGTTCGAGAGGAACACGCCGTCGGGATTGTATCGCAGAACTTCGTCGGCCGTGGCCGTGCCCGGCACGACCGTCACGCGGCAACCCATGTCGAACAGGTGCCGGGCGATGTTCCACTTCATGCCGTAGTCCAACGCGACGACGTGCGGCGCGTCGGGCCCCGGCGGCGACACGTTCGACGCCTCGGCCAGTTTGGCCCACGGGCTCAGCGGCTCGTTCCATTCGAACGGCCGCTCGGGCATGACCTCGCGGACCAGGTCGCGGCCGACCAGGCCCGGGCTGGCCTTGGCCTTCGCCACCAGGCTGGCGTCGTCTAGATCGACCGTCGAAAGCACTCCCTTCATGGAGCCATCGGTCCGGAGCTTTCGGACCAGCGCCCGGGTGTCGATTCCCTCGATGCCGACGAGGTTGTGCTTGGCCATATACTCGTCCAAACTGCCCGAAGCGCGAAAGTTGCTCACTCGGCGGCTGAGTTGGCGCACGATGAACCCCGACAGAAACGGCCGCCGGCTTTCGACGTCCTCGTCGTTGACGCCGTAGTTTCCGATTTCGGGATAGGTCATCGCGACGATCTGGCCGCGATAGCTCGGATCGGTCAGGATTTCCTGGTATCCGGTCATGCTCGTGTTGAAGCAGACCTCGCCGTCGACTTCGCCCGAAGCGCCGAAGGCTTTTCCGGTAAAAACGGTCCCGTCTTCCAGGGCTAGCTTGGCAATCTGAGTCATGGTGTTTATTCAAGCACTGATCTAAAGAAAGTTGTCCGTTCGACCCGATAGCATCTAACACGGCTGCGGGTCTACAAACGGTGCGCGCCAGCGCATCGGTTGAGTAGCCGTACCTGGAGGACTCTTGCCTCGGCGAGCAAGGGTCCTCTTTTTTTGCCCCTATGCACTCACTCAATCAACGGCAATCTGGCCATTGCTTGGGACGAAGAGGAGGTTAGGAACACTGATCTTCGCTAATCGTCGCTAATTATCAAGATTAGTGTCTATTAGCGATAATCAGCGTTCTCCTTCCTTCTCGGTCTGGCTCGTTGCGTAGCCATTTTCTTGACTTCGTGCGTATGGAATCTTCTTATTATGCCCGCTCCCTTACGGTCGGGATTCGGTTTCTGTCGCCGGGGAATTCACCACGGAGACACGGAGAGCACCGAGACGCTACTTGGCTTCAACATTCGTTTTCCGGCCCTCTCCGTGGTCTCCGTGCCTCTGTGGTGAACATTCCAGGCATTTTCCTATCTGGCGGACGGCTTGGCGGAGCCGGTTTTCGTTTTCGACCAGGGCCAGCCGCAAGTAGCCTTCGCCGGCCGGGCCAAAGCCGCCGCCCGGGCTGACCGCCACATCCCCCTCGGCCAGCAGTTTCATCGCGAAATCGAACGAATTCATCTGGCTGGCCCACGGTTCGGGCATTTTGGCCCAAACAAACATGGTCGCCTTCGGCCGCTCGATGGGCCATCCGAGCCGCTCCAACCCGGCACAGAGCACGTCGCGCCGTCGCTCATACACGGCCGACTGGGCCTCGACGGCCGCTTCGGCGTGGCGCAAGGCCATGATGGCGGCGATCTGGATCGGCTGGAACATCCCGTAGTCGTAGTAGGTCTTGATCGTCGCCAGCGCGCGGACCATCTCGGTGTTGCCCGCACAGAAGCCGACGCGCCATCCGGCCATGTTGTAGCCCTTGCTCATGGTCGTCAGCTCGACGCCGACATCCAACGCACCCTTGACTGCCAGAAAGCTGGGCGTCCGATAGCCGTCGAACGTCACGTCGGCATAGGCCAGGTCGCTTATCACCATGAAGCCGTATTGTTTCGCCAGTTTCACGAGATCGACATAGAATTCCGGCTCGACCGTCGCCGTCGTCGGATTGTGCGGGAAGTTGACGATCACCACCTTGGGCCGTGGCCGCAAATGCCGGCAGGTGTAGGCCACGTTCGACAGAAACTGGGCCGGATCGGCCACTTCGAGCAGGATTTGACCCGCAGCGGCCAAGGCGACGCCGTAAAGATGGGCCGGATAGGACGGCGCGGGGATGATGGCCGTGTCGCCCGGCCCCAACAGAGCTAGGCAAAGGTGGCTGAAACCCTCCTTCGAGCCAAGGCACGCAATAACCTGAGCCTCGGGGTCCAACCGGACGCCGAACTGCTTGAAATACTTGCTGGCCGCCTCGCGACGAAGATTCAACAACCCCCGCGCGTTGCTGTAGCCGTGGTTCTTCGGGTCGCGCGCCGCCTCGACCAGCTTGTCGACGATCTGCTGCTGCGGGGGGTCCGACGGATTGCCCATCCCCAGGTCGATCACGTCGGCACCCGCCTGCCGCTTTTCGTGCAGGAGTTGGTTAATCTGGGCAAACAGATAGCGAGGCAGCCGACTCACGCGGTCGGCCACCCGAATCGAAAAGGGCGTACCGTGTTCCGAAACGCCTTCGGGCGAGGTTTCGTCGGTCATCGTGCGCGGATGGGCTTAAGGACTTCGAGCTGGGGATTCCCCCTATAATACCGGCATCGGGGGGAAAAGAAAATGGGCTAAGCCGAACCCCGACCGTTGGGGAGCCGGTTGTGGTCGGGGGTTTACCGCCGAGACGCTGAGGCGCGGAGGGAACGGGACGCTTGTTCACGCCGGGGGCGCGGCGAATGGGGATTCGCCTTCGTCGTTGTTCTCCTCGTTTGACTCCCCCTCTTGTGCGTCGGTGGGCCAGTTGTCGGGCGAGGTGTCGGGCGGCCAAGCCATGGCCGAAGGGAACACCATTTTGTCCGACCGGAAGGGACAGAACAACGCGCGGAAACGCTCGCGATACAGTGGACTGAATTGGGCCGTCAGCATGACGGGCAGGTTGAGCAGATACAGACACAGCGAGATGATCATGGCCGTCGGCACACTCGCGCAGAGAACCGCGCCAAGCATGGTCCAATCCCCCATGACGGCCACCATGACCGCGTAAACGCAGATGATGCACGCGAAGCATAGCAGTGGCATCCAAAGCACGAGCCAGAGCATGGAAATCAACACGCAATAGGGTCCGTCCGAACAACGTCCGCTGATGGCCGTGGCCCCGACCAGCGTCACGGTGGCCGTACCCCAGAGAAACACCCAAAGCCCCGGATCATCGGTGGAGAACGAGGATCCAAAATAGGCGAAGTGGCCCAACGCGCCCACCGAAGTCATCACGGCAACGGCTAACAAGACGCGGTTGATTTGCCGTTTCGCTCGCAGCCAAGGCGCGAGCAGCCACACGCTCGCCCAGGCGATAGAGAGCACGAAAAGGATGTAATAGAACGGTTCAAGTTGCCCCAAGGGTGCGGTATCGGTAACGGCCCGCAACCCGTAACAAAAACCGGCGACCATCAGCGGCAGAATCAAAATCAGCCACGCCCGCCAATTCCGATTCGCGCTAGGCACGATCAACACGGCCGCGAGCATCGCCCACAGCCAGAGGCTCGGATACCCGTAGTACCAACGCCACTCAAAGAGCGTAGCCGGGCCTTCCGCGAGGCCCATTTCGCCCAGATTTTCCGATGCCACAATGCGAAGTTGACTGTTGCCGACCGTCTTGGGTACTCGCCACGAGTACGAACAGGTGCCGCCTCAGCCATACTCGAAAGCGTCGGAACCGATCGGTTGATCGTTCAAGTAAACCGTGAACCGGGACCGCGGCGAATCATAGTCTCTCGGTCGTTGATACACGCGCCCGGCCGCGTCGATCAACTGATAGTCCAGATTGAGAAGCGTTCCCTGCCGGGCGACCTTCGTGCTGGGCGACAGCGGCGTGCCGACCTGAAGCGTGTGGGGCCGATCGGGCGACAACTCGAAGAAGTCGCTCGGCCTTTCGCCCTGGCGCTGGTGCGTGTAGTCGCCTTCGAGTTTCACCTCGGCGACGGCGTACTCGCCCGGAGGCAAATAGACCACCTTGCCCGGGTTTTCCGACGTGAGCGTCGAACCGCGTTTCGAGACGAACTTGAGAAAGACAACGTGTCCGCCGTCGAGGTCCAGCCTGCAGAGTTCCCGCTCGACGGGCGTCTGCTCCTGGACCGCTGCTGATTCCTGAACCGCTGCCGGCTCCTCGGCCGCCGCCGCGGTCATGGGGACGAGCATTGCGAGCAAGAGCAAGATGCCGAATCGCCGGAAGATCGCAAGCCGTGTACCGGCCGGCAGAGTCGCTTTTCGTTCTGCGGACGCACCGCTACTTTCGCGAAGCGAAAGGCGACGATCGACGATCGTTTCTGCCACTCGCATCGGATAACCTCGATAGAGCCAGTTCGGACCTTCTCAACGTGGATCCTTCGCGCCTTCGCGGCTTCGCGTGAGATGCGTTTTCACACAAAGACACGAAGAAGCCCGGTCGCTCGTTCCCATCGGCCGTCAACGCGGCCTCCACCGGGTAATTCGCACTCTATCCGGTTTTCTTGGCCTCCACAAGTAGGGGGAACCTACTGCCGTTCGATCACGGCCCGGATCAGCCAGTCGCCGCCCGAGAACGTGCCGGCCGGCTGGTTCGGCCTTCCAACCAGGGCCGTCCCCTCGCCGTCATGGCTCACGTAGACCCCCTTGGTTGCTTCGGCTTTAAAATCGACGCAGAGGATGAACTCCTTGGGCAATTCGGTCGGCTTGGTCTTCAATGCAACCCACGTTTGCTCCGAGGTTCGCTTGAACGTCGAATAGCGGAAGGCGAATTCGGCCAGCGGCTCGTAGTCGAGGTCGCACACCGTGACGTGAAAATCCTCGCGCGGGGGC
>DOEZ01000083.1 GCA_003532715.1 Planctomycetaceae bacterium | reverse complement strand
AACTACGCGCTCTCGGCCCAGTCGCTTCGAGGCACCGACCACAAGCCGAACGACGTGCTGTTGATTCCCGATGGCGGCAATCTTGCGTCGGTGATCTATCGGTTGAAGACGTCGGATGAGCGGTCCTACCGCCGCCTGTTGGAGCACCTGCGCAGAGTTGACCCACGCATCGACTTGATCAATTTCAACGTACCGTCGGAAGACAACGTCTTCATGTTTTTCGAAGACAAGGCCGGCAATCGCTTGCCAGCCATGAACGCTTCGAGCGGGACGCTCCGCTTCCTCGCCCTGACTTATATTCTGATGGGACAACCTGTCGGTGATCTCTGCCCCTTGTTGATCATCGAGGAACCGGAGAACGGCATCTACGTTGGGTTTCTCAAAGACCTGCTCGACATCGCGGAGGCGGCACGGCAACCATCGCAGTTGGTCTTCACGAGTCATTCCCCCTATTTCATCGATCTCTTTGACGATCGGCTCGACAGCGTGTTTTTCGTGAAGGGAGGGGAACGACATTCCACCTTGTCTCAGCCAGAACCGGACGAGGTTCGCAAGCGACTGGAGTCCTTCCCCCTGGGCGAGCAGCATTTCAGGGAGATGCTCGCATGAGAATCGGCTACTACGTGCAGGGAGCAGCCGACGAAGCTTTCGTCCACGGCTTGGCAAAGCGATGGTGTCCTCAAGCGGAATTGGCCCAAGGAAAGTTTCGCGGTCGCTCTCGCGAATCACACCGCCGCGAAATCAAGAATGCGCTGATTGACCTTCGCGACAACCACCGTTGCGACGTTCTGGTGGTTCTCACCGATTCGGACACGGCCTCGTGGCGCGAGGTGAAGCAACGAGAATGGAAACGAGTGCCGAAAGAGTGCGAGGATCTGACCGTGTTCGGCGTTGCCGAGAGAAACATCGAGTGTTGGCTTGCTATTGATCGTCACATGCTGGCGAGCGAGTTGGGATGTGACCCGAACGATATTCCGTCCGAGGATCCTTCCGGGTTCGTCAAGAGATGCCTGGGGATTGGTGAACGAGACACGATGAGAGACGAGGCGAAGAGGCGAATTCAGGACTTCATGGCGACGCCGCCCCGCCTGAAGACATGGATCGAAGGGTCGCCGTCGTTCAAGGACTTCTACAACGATATCCGACTTCTCGGTTCACGGCGAGGATGCCAAATCGTGAACGAGTTGGATCCTGTGTGAGCAGTCGGTCTCATGATTTCACGAGGCCGTCGAGCAAGCTTGCTTTTTTTCAGCGAAACGCAGTTTTCCCTCGGGTGTCCGCCATGCCTGAAGCCCCAACGAAGAAAACCAACTGGTCTGCCGTGCTCGAAGACAACCCGTGGGTGGTCTTCCTCGCGCCGTTTATCGTGTTCATGATCTTCACCCAAATCGAGCCGACCCCGGAAAAGGCGGGCGGCGCGTTCGGGCTGGTGATTCCTTACTCCCACTACCCGTGGGCGTACGCGGCGAAGATCGTGTTGACGTTGGCGGCCGTCGGGGCCGTGTGGCCCGGCTATCGGTGGTTTCCGTTTCGCGTCAGTCCCCTGGCGATTGTCGTCGGCGTGGTCGGCGTGGTCGTTTGGGTCGGCCTGTGCAAGCTGCAACTCGAAACCCGGGTGATCGGGCCGTTTCTGTCGCCGTTGCTCGACAACCCGTTGGGCAAGACGTTCGGATTGGCCGGGATGTTCGACCCCGAGGCCACCCGCAGCGCGTTCAACCCGTTCGAACACATGGCCGACCGCCGGGCGGCGTGGGCGTTTCTGGCCGTGCGATTCTTCGGCCTGGCCCTGGTCGTGCCGTTGATCGAGGAGTTCTTCCTGCGCGGGTTTATCATGCGGTTCGTCATGGCTCGCGACTGGTGGGAAGTCCCGTTTGGCACGGTGACGACGACGGCCGTGGTGGTGGGAACGGTGTTTCCGATGCTGATGCACCCGGCCGAACTGGTCGCGGCGGCCGTCTGGTTTTCGATGATCACGTGGCTGATGGTGCGAACGAAGAATATCTGGGATTGCGTGGCGGCCCACGCGGTGACCAATTTTCTGTTGGGCGTCTACGTGGTGGCCAGCGGTGATTGGCATTTGATGTGACCGCGCTGCCGTGGTAGAATGCGACGAGTCCGGAACGCCTCGGCCATACGGTGACGACGGCGGCGTCGCCATCTTGGGGCCTTTGTCCGTCTTCTATCGAGAGGGGATGTCATGCGGGTCTTCTTCGTCGCGTGTCTCTTGGTTTCACTTTGTGTCGGAGTCATTGGAGAAGCAGCCGACCTGATCGGGGTCTACGTCATGAGGGACGACCTCGACAGTCGCATCGAGTTCTTGCCCGACGGGAAGTCCTTTCAACACGACCACCATGGCGAGAAGGGAACCTATTCGAGGGACGAGGATACGTACGTTTGTCGATACGAAGACGGAAGGCAGATGCGATTCCGTTGGGAGGGCAAGAGTCTTGTCGATCAGGACGGCGACGAGTGGGCGCCGCGCGAGGAACTGCTCGCCATGCCGTGGAAGGACGTTTCGCCAGTCACGATAGTTGTTCTCGACCCGAAGACCAGAAAGCCCATCCCACGCTTCACCTACTCGTACACGATCAGCACCCCAGATGCCAAATTCGATCCGATGTTGGTGCGGTCCATCGAAGTCGAATCACGCGACCGCTCGTTCGTTCTTTCGGCGCCCGCGTCGTGCGAGATACAAATGCAGGTCGAGGGGGGAGCGATACTCGGGGGTTACGGGACGTGGCGAAGCTATCACTTGACGACGGACAACAAGGATCGCCGGATCGAAGTTCTCGTGGGCGTGGGGGCGATCGTGTCGGGCGTCGTGGTCGACGCATCGACGGGCAAGCCGATCGAAGGGGCTCGAGTGTCGCCGGTGATCTTCACGCCGCCGTTGTTCAGCCCCGACAGAAGACGCGCTGTCAAGACCGATGAAGAAGGCCGGTTCACGGTCGCCGGCGTCGACGAGCGTCTTGGAATCAACGTGTGGCATCTTGACTACCTCGAATTGAATCGCGATGGTTTCGAGGAAGTCGGCGAGAAAAAAGAGGGGAGCGACGGGACGCTGCGTATCGAAATGGAGGCCGGCGAGCGACTCGTCGGCGTCGTCAAGGATCCGTCGGGCAAGCCCCTTTCGGACGTCAAGGTATCGGACGGCTGGGGGAAGTCGGTCCGAACGGATGCGGAGGGCCGTTTCGTTCTGCGGAGTCCGCGGAAATGGGGTGGTCGGAACACTTACGATCTATCGTTCGAGAAGAGCGGATATCTCGACCAGAAAGTTCGTCGGATATCGGCCGTTCCCGAGGGTGTCGCGGTCGTGCTCATGCCGCAACCAAGGCTGGACGTGCGCGTCGTTGGTCCCGACGGTCGCCCGGTGACAGCCTACGACCTATCGGCCAACGTCGGTCTCGAACCGGAAGTGTGGCGCTGTACTTTGGAGAGCGTGGTCAACTCCGAGGGACGTTGCTCGGTGACGGTCAGAACCGGTTACGACTACGGAAGGTCGGGCAAGGTCTGGATCGGCGTCAAGGCTCCCGGATTCGCCTTGTGGGAGACGATGGTCGATACGTGGAAAGATGCGAAATCGATCGTGGCCGAGTTGAAGCCGGGTTTGTCGGTGCATGGGTCACTCAGCGTCTCCGAAGACGTGACCAACGGCATTTCCATCGAGTTGCTTCCCCGCCGTCGCCATCGGGACCAGTTCACGAGCGAAGCCTCACTGCGACAAAAAATGGGACGAATGAAGACAACGATCGACCGGAGCGGCGACTTCCGGTTCGAGAATGTCGGCCCCGGAACGTACACGCTTGCGATCTCCGGGCCGGCCATCTCGCTCATGAGCACGGGCGTTGTGGTCCGGGACTCCGATCTCGACGTCGGGCAATTCGCGCCGAAGGGGAGGGGGAGCATCAGCGGCATCGCCTACGAACCGCGTCAGATATGCACGGGCGACCAGTGTCGCTTGGACGAGAATCGAGGCGTCTGGGCGTTCCAGGACGGCCAGATCACATTCTCGGACAAAATGGGCCGGTCCGGCGAACGTGATTTCGGACACTTGAAGCCGATTTTGTTCAAAACCGACGAAAAAGGACGCTTTCACGTCGACGGCGTTCCGGTCGGGATCGTCTCGGTCGGATTCCAGTATGCGATCACTGCCGACATCATTGTAACGCATTCCCGCTTGGCGCGGGTGGTCGAGGGAAAGACCACGGAAATGCGGTTCTTCGACACTTCGGGCGACTGGGACGTTGTCTGTGAGTTCGTGATTGGCGACGGCTCGCGCGAACAGGTCGCCTCCGGCACCGGCATGGGCGCGAATCGGAAGGTCGGCAACGTGACGACGCGTCCCCCCATGATTAAGGTCCAACTCGCGCCCCTCGGGAATGGGCCCACGTCGTTCCATGACGGCGACTGGGAGGAACTCGATGCCCAGAATCAGATGCTCTTGCGAGACGTGCAACCGGGCCGCTATCGCATGACCGTGGGCGATTGGCTGATGAGTCGCGGCTTTGAAGGAACACTCCACGAAATGGATGTCGAGATTAAGCCGGGCGGAACCAGAATCGTCATTCCGCTGGGGGCCGGTTCCATCACGGGGGCCGTTCGTTGGTCCACGGGCCATCGCCACATGATTCACGTCGTCGCCGTCGGCAAGAACACCCGCGCGGTCCGGCACGCTCGCTGCGACGTCTGGGGCAACTTCTGCGTTCGGTATCTTGACGACGATGAGTACATGCTCTTCGCCCACGACTACGACGCCGGATGGTGCCGACTGCCCGACACGAAGGTCAACCAGAACACGACCGACGTCGGCATCCACGTAATGGCGCCGGGTGGAGCGATTGTCGGCAAGACACCGCCGCGACTCGTGGGCAATGGCACGGTTGCGGTCGAGGCGACGCATGAGAACGGCATAACCGTCGAGGGGCCGGATTGGCACGACCCGATCGGGCACGAGTTCACGATCGGCGGCTTGTGGCCCGGCAAGTGGACGATCAGGATGAGGCAGGCGGACAAATTGATCGGCGAAACGGCCGTTTCGATCGAGGGAACCGAATCGGTCGCGTGTACACTGACGGAACGGTCGCCTTGACGGCAATTCCATCCGTTCGGCGAGACAATGCGAATCTCAGGCGGTCTCTGGCTTCGGGAGGCGGACAAAGAACGTAGTGCCGCGGTCTGGTTGCGACTCGACCCAGATTCGTCCGCCGTGCAATTCGACGATTCGGCGGCAGATGGCCAGCCCCATGCCGGTGCCCGGCACTTCGCGGCTTCGCGCCAGGCGGTGAAAGACGCGAAAGACCGTCTCATGATGCTCGGGGGCGATGCCGACGCCGCTGTCAGCGACTCGCACGACGACCCCTTCGCTATCGGTCGATCCCGAAATGTGAACGACGGGCCGCGTCTTTCCACGGAACTTGATCGCGTTGTCGAGCAGATTTTGGAAGACCTGAACGAGGCGGCTTCGGTTTCCCGCGACGCATGGCAGCGGGTCGATCTGAAGGAAGGCATCGGCGCCGCGGATCGAACCGTCGAGATTCAAGACCGCGACAGCGAGAACTTCGTCGAGTTCGACAAGATCGCACGCATTGCCTCCGTCACCGAGCCGGGCGTAGGCGGCCAGATCGTCGATCAGGCGGTTCATGCGCGGCACTGCGTCGCTGATGGATTGCAGATAACGTCCGGACGAGCCATCGAGTCGGTCGCCGTGCTCGTGCCGAAGTAGGTCGCAGTAGCCCGCTATGGTCAGCAACGGCGACCGGAGGTCATGGGCGCAGACGGCCGCGAAGTCAATGATCTCGGCCTTCGACTGAACGAGCATTTCGTCCCGTTCGCGCAGACTCGCATCGAGTTGGGCCGCTCGCCGCGCCGCGCCGTCCCAACAGGCTCGCCAGAGAGCCGCGACAAGCGGACCAAGATCGTCCGATCGTTCGATTACCGCGAATAGACGGCCGTCGACGATGTGCGGCAATTCGGATGCGCCCGGATCGACCGTTCGAAGGACGACGGGCGACCACGACGCGAGGCGGTCGATCGTTCCGAGCAGTCCGCGGAGGTCGGAATCCGCCCGGCTCGCGTCGATCAGAACGACATCGCATCGTGGCGGGTCGAGCGCGTCGCCGATGGGACTTGAGGTGTTCGGAAAGACGGGATCGAAGCCGCTGTCGCGGAGGCCGCAATCCAGACCGCCGGCCGGCCCGTCGGTCTCGACGACGAGGACACGTGGCGCCACGACGTTGGAAGCGGAACTCATCAGAAGACCCCTTCGTAGTCAACGATACGCCCCCGCGCCGGCGACGCATCGCGTGCTTCGGCCCGCTCTGGGGGATAACAGCTTCGCATTTCGCGCACGGTTTGTCCAGACCACCGAGCCCGGCGCAGGGACCGCCGACGGTCATCGAAACAAGTCTTAGTCCGGCTATAATGGTTACTTGACAAATAATGATGTGTTTCTTTGGGGATTCTGTGCTGTTGCCCAATCTCCGGCCCAGTTCCGCGTCGTCAGCCCTGAGACGGTCGCATTGTGGTGAAAGTTTGGGTAGAATGCGATTTTGGGGTTATCTTTCGTATGTAGTCCGGTTCAGACGCAACCCGGAGTGTTCACAAGCCGGAAACCGCGGTGCGGGGTCCACGGTGTCAGATGACGTCGCAGGTGACGAGGGAGCGTTGAGCACCTCTCGCTTGCGCTTCGGGTTAGTATGGTACTGCGCTTCGGGTTGGTGTGGTTTTTGGGAATCCTACGACCCAGCGACGTGGAGACGAGGTTGTGATGTTGATGCAGTGCAGGTTTCTCGGCGGCGCCCTGGTCGCCCTACTCATTCTCGGTTCGATTTCGTTCGATTTCGCCGCAGCGCAAGAGCCGGTCGCCCCGACGGGTGAACAGGGCAGCCGGCAGACCAATCATCGAAGCCTCGTCGAACGAGCCGAGCCGGGTGGCGTCGGCCGACCCGAGCGGCTTTCGCTCTACGTCGACCTGTTTCGACTCGAAATGATCAACGACACACGGTTGTTCCCGTTCGAGGTTCGGGCAACGCGAGACGACGACGGGCGCGTCGTGCTCGACGGTTATGTTGGCTACGACGAGAACCGCGCGGCGCTGGTCAAGTACTTGAACGACCTGGGTTTCACGCGGATCGAGGATCGCATCGAGGTTCTGCCCTCGAAGTCGCTTGGGGACGCGCGTTTCGGATTCATTCGCGTGCCGCACAGCCTCAGCTTTGACCGAACGACGAACCAGCGCGAGGTGGTGACCGACTGCCTGCTCGGCGCGCCTCTCTCCCTGCTCAAGGAAACGGACGACGGATACCTGCTTTGTCAAGGCGTCGAAGGTTACGTCGGTTACGTCGCGGCAGAGAACGTTCAGCGGGTCGGCCGCGAAGATTTCGCGCGATACCAGGCTGGCGAGCAAGTACGCGTCCGACGTGACTTTTTGACCCCCGAGGGATTGTTCGTGCCGATGGGTGCGCGGCTGAAGTGTCTCGGTCGCGAGAAGGAATCCGTTGTCGCCGAACTGCCGGCCGGCGGCAAGATCACGATTCCCGCCGAGTCTTGCCAGGTCCACGAGGAGAAGGTCGACGCTCGGATCGAGCCCGTCATCGAAAACGCCTCGAAGATGCTGGGAGCGAAGTACGTCTGGGGTGGCAACACCGCGAAGGGAGTCGATTGCTCGGGCTTGGTGCAGACCGCCTTTGCCGCCGAAGGGATCCATCTTCCGCGCGATGCGAGCCAACAGATGTACCTTGGATGGCTGACCGCGACCCGGGGCAATATCGACGGGTTGCGGCGAGGCGACCTTCTCTACTTCTTGGGCGAGAACGGAAGGATATCGCACACGGCATTGTATGTCGGCGAAGGACGGTATCTCGAAGCTGTGCGTCCGGTCGTGCGATACACGAGCTTCGATCCCGAAAGCGAAGAATACGACGCTCGCCGCGCGGCCGCGTTCTGCTTCGCGAAACGACTCTTGGATTAACTCGCCCCCAGGCAGCAGGGTTTCCCTTCACGCGGTTGCGTATAATGCCTTGCCACGAGTCGCTCGCGCTGCGGCAGTCGGGCGACGTTTTCGTGTACAAGGCCCGTGATTTTCGTCAGGAGGCGATGATGCGTTCTCTACATCTGTTTCTGCCGACGCTGATGCTTTCGGCCCTGGTGGCCGTGTCGGCCGAGGCCAAAGAGGTTAAAACCCTCCAAATCGGCGAACCGGCTCCCGAATTGAACCTGTCGGGCGTCGACGGAAAGACCTATCGACTGAAGGACTTTGAAGACGCCGAGGTGCTGGTGGTGGTGTTCACCTGCAACCACTGCCCGACCGCGCAGGCGTACGAAGACCGCCTGAGTCAACTGTATGAGGACTATCGCGACAAAGGGGTAGCGCTGGTGGCCGTCACGTCGAACGATCCGCTCGCCCTGCGGCTCGACGAACTTGGCTATAGCGACGTGGGCG
>DOEZ01000704.1 GCA_003532715.1 Planctomycetaceae bacterium | reverse complement strand
GAGATTCCGATTCGGTTGCCTCAGCTTGTTCACCGTTGTTTTGACATTGTCGATCCTTGGACTTGCCGTCGGCGGCGCCGGCGCTGCGGTGATAACCTGGACGGGCGATGGTTTTGCCAATCTTTGGGACACAACTTCGTCGAACTGGGATGGTGGTCTATCCAATTACACCGACGGCGACGACGTCACGTTCGACAACACCGGCTCCGTCTCGCCGGACGTGACCCTCTCAACGGCCCTGTCGCCCGGCTCGATCACGGTCAACAATGTCAACGATGACTTCTCCATGTACAACTACGTCTTCTCCGGCACGGGTTCCCTGGCGGGCAGCACCGGCATCACCAAGACGGGCACGGGCGACTTGACCATCAATACCGCGAATACGTTCGACGGGGTCGTGAACATCAGTGGCGGCGCCGTCCGACTCGGCAACGCGGCCGCATTGGGCAGCACCGTCGGCGGCACCGTCGTCAACGGCGGCACGACAGTGAGCCCGGGTGGAACCCTGGACTTGTTTGGAGCCAAGACCCTTGATGAGCAGATCACCGTGCAGGGCGTCGGCGTCGACGGCAAAGGCGTCCTTATCAACACCGTATCGGGCACCGCCATAGTTAACAATCTCGTGCTCGCCGGCGACGCCACCTTTGGCGGCTCGCAGCGAGTGGACATGCGAGGAGCTCCGAGCTTCAGCAACTACACCCTGACCGTGGACCACACGGCCGGGACCAGTAGCAATAACAATGGCGTCAGAATAACGGGTGCAGGTGCTCCAAATACAGTGGCCCTCAATCACGATTTGAAAAATGCCAACGTCGTCCAAGGCGGTTTGGCCTTCCATAATTCCACGTTGGGCCAGGCCGACGGCACGATTACCGTCACGCACAATCCGAACACCACCATCCTTACGACGCTGCAGATAATGAGGACGATCGACCTTGGCGCTAACTGGACTCTCGATAAGAACCTTGTCTTCACCGGCGGACAACTCTACAACTGGCGCGGCTGGTACACGATCGACGGCACCGTAACGCTCAACGACATGGCGACCACGTTCCTTGTCAACGAAACCGGCAACAGCACGCAGACAATCATCGCCCCCGCCGTCACGGGGACCGGAGGAGTCACGAAGACCGGCCCCGGACCCCTGTACTTCCTTGGAAACAACACCTATGCCGGAACCACCACGATTTCCGCCGGCAACCTCCATTTCGGCCGGACCGACACAAATACGGGCTCGCCCGGAACAACCAATTTCGTCCTAGCCGGCGGCAACCTGCGATTTTCCACCAATCAAGCTTTCACCCTCGGCGAAGTCAGCGGCGCGACGGGAGCCGTCTATTACGGAGCGGACAACGCCGTCCTCCTCGACAGCCTAGCGGTCACCGTTGGAAGCAACTCCTACGACGGCGCTACGCACGTCTATAAGGGAGCCGTCATCCTCGCCGCCAACACGGGGCTGGGAAGCACGGTCGGCGCGACGACCATCTACGGCGGCGCGGCCAACAACGGCCGGGTTGTTCTGACCAACGACATCACCGTCGGGGAAGAGTTCAGTCTTACAGCCCGGTATGACCCCTATCTGTACGCCCCGCATATCGTCAACGAAAGCGGCAGCAACACGTTGACGGGGAACCTCACGTTCATCTCGGGCGGCACCCATGTGACCCTGCAATCCGACGCCGGGCTGCTGACCGTCGCCGGAAACATCACGGGCACGATTGGCGGCAAGTACCTCAATCTCCAGGGCGAGGGCGACGCCATCGTCGCCGGCGGCATTCTGCGTCACAGTGATCCGGTGAATCTCCTCCACGTCCACAAGCTCGGAACGGGCACTTGGACGATCGGCAGCGCCGCAAACACCTACAACGGCAATACGGTCGTCGGCAGCGGCACGTTGGCGCTGGGCGCCGACGCGGTCATCAGCGACTCGCCGCTGCTCGACGTCCAAATCGACGCCACTTTCGATGTCTCGGCCGTCACCGGCGGTTTCACGCTGGCCGGCACCCAGACCCTGATGGGCAACGGCAGCGTCGTCGGCAACGTGCTGGCTGCCACCGACAGCCACGTCGCCCCCGGCGCGAGCATCGGAACGCTTGCCATCGACGGCAACCTGGACCTTGGCGGCACTCTCGATGTCCAGTACGACAGCGACACCGACACGATCGACCTCCTGACGGTCGTCGGAGAACTCGATCTGACCGGCGCCACGTTCAGCTTCAGCGACCTCGGCTCGGGCTCGCTCGCCGGTGGAGACTACCTATTCGCCACCTACGACATTCTGACCGGCAATCCGGCCACGTATGTCGGTCTCCAGGAAGGCTGGTCCGTCAATTACAACTACGGCGGCACCGGCGACCGTATCGCGTTGGTCGTGCCCGGCGGGACTGACGTTCCGGGCGACGTCAATGGCGACCAAAAAGTCGATGACGCCGACGCGAAGCGTCTGGCTGCGTATTGGGGAGCGACGGTCAAGGATCCCGGGCTTACGTGGTGGCAGATGGGCGACTTCAACGGCGACAACAAGGTGGACGCGCGGGATGCATCCGTCCTCGCGGCCAACTGGGGCGACCATACGGGTGGCGAGTCGACCGCCGCCGTGCCCGAGCCATCCGCGATCGTCATGCTGCTCGGAGCGATTGGTTTGTTTCTGACGCGACGGCGATAGTGCGTGTCCCGTTCCGATAAGTAGCACGGCCGCCCTGGGCTGTGAGAATTGTCTCGTACGGCCGCCCTCGGCCGTGTAGATTGGCCCGCACGGCCGGGGGCAGCCGTGCCGCGTGGGTCGGTGCATCCATCGGTCCGCGCCCTTCAAGGCACTAGCTGGTCGCAATGGCAGTGTGATCATCATAACCATCGGTGGAACAGAGGAGAGGCCCTTGAATCTCGATGTCGAGCGAAGTCCTTCAACCGAGTCCGTGTACACGATGAATGGGCGGCGATGTTTTCTGGCTATGGTGTTGATCGTGGCATTGGTATCGAGCGCCGGGCACGCGAGGGCCGTGGCGGTCGATCCCATCTCGCCCGGCTCGTGGACGATGGTCATCTTGCCGGACACGCAGCGTTACAGCCTCACCTACCCGCACGTATTCAATGCCCAAACGCAGTGGATCGCCAACAACAAGACCTCGCATAACATCCAGATGGTCCTGCACGAGGGCGACATCACCCACACCATGACGACGACGGAGTGGAACAACGCCAAGGCCTCGATGAGCAAACTGGACGCCGCCGGCGTGCGCTATTCCATGGCCCAGGGCAATCACGATCTTGTGCATGCCACGCGCGGCTCGTTGTTCAACGACTCGACGTACTTCGGTCCCGGCTCGGCCTATGCCTCGCAACCAAGCATCGGCGGTTTCTTCGAGCCGGGTAAGACCGACAATAGCTACAGCACCTTCAGCGCCGGCGGGCAGGGCTGGTTGGTTTTCTCCACCGAGTTCGCTCCGCGCAACGAGGTCATCGACTGGATGGACGGCGTGGCCGCGGCCCATCCCAATCACAATCTCATCCTCAACACCCACGCCTATCTCTACAGCGACGACACCCGATACGACTGGGCCACTTATGGCACGGCCCAGCAGTGGAATCCCCATGATCCGGCCCGTTATGCCGACCTGATCAACTCCGGCACCACGACCAACGACGGCCAGGAACTCTGGGATAAGCTGATCAAGAAGTATGACAACTGGAAATTCGTGTTCAACGGCCATGTGCTGAACGACGGAACCGGCTGGCTGGGCAGCGTGGGAAACAGCGGCAATGTGGTTCACCAGATCATGGCCAATTATCAGGAACGCACCAACGGCGGCGATGGCTATCTGCGGATCCTGGAATTCATGGCCGACGGCGACACGGTGAAGGTTTCGAGCTACTCGCCCTATCAGGGCGCGTACCTCACAGCGCCCGATCAGGCGTTCACGCTGAAGATGAGCGAACTGCCGTCGAAACCACCAGTCGTGCCGGCCTTGGTCTGGCGGATGGACTTCGAAACGGAGAATGGGCTGCCCGTCAGCCACGGCCAAGGGTTTCTCGAGACGGGCTATGCGCAGGACGGGACGACGCAGACCGGGTACGACCCGAACGGCGGGGCGAGAAACACGGGTGGGGCGAGCGTCTCCTGCTATGCCGCTTACTCGAACGCGAGTGTCCCGGCCGTGCCCGCCGCCATGATTGCCACGGGCCAGCTCGGCAACTTTGCCTTCCGTGCCGGAAACAACATCTGGCGAATGGCCAGTCAGATTCCAAGCACTTGGGGCGAAAGCGACAAGAGCCATACGATCGAGGGCTTCTTCAATCACCAGGAAGATCTGGCGGCCACGCTCGACGGAAGTTACGACTTGATGAAGCGGACCTTCGTCCAGACGAAGCGATCCGACACCGATTATCGGCTCAGTCGACTCTGGGTCGGCATGGGCGTAAAAAGCGATCCCATGGACGAAGGAAACGACACACCCGTCTTGTCCCTGATGTATGCTACCGACCCCAATCCGAACGTCTCGTTCGTCTCGGTGCTTG
>DOEZ01000291.1 GCA_003532715.1 Planctomycetaceae bacterium | reverse complement strand
ACGCTTTAGTCGGATGAACTTTTTTTCTCTCTGAACCGGCGATAAATCGCCGGGCTACTTTCACAACGACCCTACGGGTCGAAAAAGAGCGAACTTGTGTAGAACAACGAGGGCACCTGCCCCTGCCCGAGTCCGAAGAAGCTTCGCAAGCACCTTGAAGCACTTATTATATCGAACGACGGGATGCTGCGCCAACGAGAAACAGCACGGCTTCCGCCGCATCCACCGTTCACCAGTGGGGGTTAGGTAGCGAATTCTGCATTCCGAGGCGACTTTTCGATCGTCCCTACGGTCTGTCCGTCACTCTGCCGTCGCTTGTCACGGCCGATCCAAGGCATCGGATGGCCTTCCGGGCAGCGATACATGTTTTGCTCCGGCACCCAAGTGAAGTGTTCCTTCCCGACCGGCTGCGGCATCGCACCCTGCTTCTTTATCTTTTGCGAAAAATCGTTCTCCTGCCACGAGCCGTACAACGCGACCCCCGCCTGATCGCTGATCGCAAGATTGCATGCCGTCACATAACCGGCATCGACGAGCATTGCCTTCGGTTTCGCGCCCGTCCAGTTTACGACCCGTTCCAACATGGGACCAAACGTTCCCGCGTCGGTCGGTTGGGCGAACACTTGATAGCCCAAGCACAACGGCGAGTCCAAATCCCGCACCAACTGCATGTTGTACAACGGTCGAAAGACGTTGTATTTGTCGCGTCCGAGCGCCGAGTCGGGATCGCTGGTGCTGACCACGATTTTCTCGGGTTTTCGGCGTCTTTTCGGGGCTTGCCGGTTGTTGACCGCATGCAATTCAACCAAGCGTTCGCGGGCACGCCGGTAACGTCGCCGTTGTCCTTCGCGCGTATCGGGGTTTTTCGCCATCCACGTCGGCACATTCGTCGGCGGCTGGTGAATCGAATCCGCTTGACACACGGTATCGAGTTCCGTCAACCGTTGTTTGACGGTCGCTGCATTCACCAAACGGTGACGCAATGCGTTGGCGGCAACCGCAGTGCCATCCAACGACATACGTTCGGCCTGTGTCACACCCCGTTGTCGAGCCAGTTGAAGCACCGAAGCACTCCATTGTTCCAGCAAGGGCGCGATGCGATCGGCGAAGTCGTACCAGCACGTGCGAGAGGGCTGAATTCCAAAACCAGCCCATTGAATCACAATGTTTTCCTTGGTGTCGCGGAACCATTGGCTGGGTCGAGGTCGTCCCAAGCGGATTTCGATCAACACCACAGCCAACATCAAATCGGGACGGATCGGTGGTACGCCGACACCGAGATAGAGGGCGAACGGAGGCGTCAAGTCGAGCTGTTTCATCGCCGCCACTACCTCTCGTGCCAGGTGGTTTTCCGACACCTGTTGATCCCGAATCTGCCACTCGTCCGACCGCTCATTCCAGGGCGGATCGGCGAAACGAACCGTCTTGCGAGGCCGCCTCGTGCAGCCTACCATCGTGTAGCCTCCTTGAATTTGGGAGCAGACGGCTGTTTAGACTCAACTAGTCTGCATGAACCACCCAAATGCCGGGAGGTCAATTTTTTCGCTAAGGTGCCTCAATTACCTAAAAAACTGGACGGTCTCTTCACTGCTGGGACGATGTACTTACGAAAAACGGCCCAACCTATAAACTGATAAACAGCAAACACTTATCCCGTCCGCCCCGCGACCTAACCAGAATGCAACGGCAACGAGTGTTGCTGCAAAACTCCAAACGCCATAATACCCCCGAGCGGCAAAGCAAACCGCGAGTGCCACTTACCCCGCCAGCCCGACGGCCGGGTTGACGCTCCACGATATTGCGGGTAAAAAAATAGAGCCGTCATGTCCACTCGCACCCTGTTTCTCTTCACCGCATTGTTCGCTATGTCCACTCGCATCCCACTCTTCTTCACCGCATTGTTGGTCGTGCTCGGCACGATCGTTGGATCGACGGCCATCGGATCGACGCCCGCCGCCGAACCGTCCAAAACCGCCGAACCGCCGACCACAACCGGCCGCAAGCCCAACATCGTCTTCATCCTCGCCGACGACCTGGGCTATCGCGAGCTGGGCTGCTACGGCCAGAAGCTCATCCGCACTCCGCGAATCGACGGCCTGGCGAGCCAGGGCATGCGTCTCACGCAACACTACTCGGGCAACGCCGTCTGCGCTCCCTCGCGGTGCGTGCTGATGACGGGCATGCATCCCGGCCACGCTTGGATTCGCAACAACCGCTCGGCAAAGCCCGAAGGTCAAGAACCGATCCCAGCCGACACGACCACGCTGGCCGAGTTGCTGCGACAGCAAGGCTACGCGACCGGCGCGTTCGGCAAATGGGGACTCGGGCCTCCGGGAAGCGAGGGCGACCCGCTCCGCCAGGGGTTCGATCGTTTCTTCGGCTACCTCTGCCAAGGCCACGCTCACAGCTACTATCCCGAGTATCTCTGGGACAACGACCGGCGGATTCGCCTGAACAACCATCCTCCGGTGCCGGGACACGCCTCGCTCCCCGACGACGCCGACGCCGGCGATCCGCGAGAATACGACCGGTTCAAGGGCCAAGACTACGCCCCCGACCGCATCAACGAGCAGGCGCTGGCCTTCATTCGGGCGAATCGCGACAAGCCGTTCTTCCTCTACTACCCCACGATCATTCCGCACGTCGCGTTGCACGTGCCCGATGAAGAACTCCAACCCTATCTCGAATTAGGGTGGCGCGATCCGCCTTTCACCGGTCGACCTCGGCGCGGCTATACGCCTCATTTCACTCCCCGGGCCGCCTACGCCGCGATGATCTCGCGGTTAGACCGCAACGTCGGCCGCGTGCTCGATTTGCTCGACGAACTGGGCCTGGCCGACAACACGATCGTTGTGTTCACCTCGGACAACGGGACCACGCACTTGAAGCAAGAAGTGGACTACGACTTCTTCGCGAGCGTCGGTGAATTGCGCGGACTGAAGGGAAGCCTTCATGAAGGCGGAGTGCGCGTGCCCGCGATCGTGCGGTTTCCCGGCCGCGTCGCGCCCGGCACGACCGACGAACGCGTCTCGGGTTTCGAGGATTGGATGCCGACCCTGCTCGACCTGATCGGCGACGCATCGGCGACGCCCAAGGGGATTGACGGCATAAGCTTCGCGCCAACTCTGCTCGGCCGGCCGCAAGAGCCTCGCCCGTTTCTGTACCGCGAGTTCTCGGGCTACGGCGGCCAGCAGTCGATTCGCGTCGGCGATTGGAAGGCCATTCGCACCAATATGAACCGAGGCAACCGGACGCTGGAGTTGTACAATCTGGCCGACGACCCGAGCGAGCGTCGCAACGTGGCCGGACAGCACCCCGAAACCGTCGAAAAGCTCGAAACGCTCATGCGCCGCGAGCATGTGCGGTCGGATATCTTCCCGCTCATGCCGATCGACGGCGAATGATCACACGCGAATGATCACGGGCGAGTCTGGCAGGGTGATGGGGCCGATTGGGCGGACGATTCGCCGTCCGCCGGTTCTCGGGAGCCCGGGCGGGCGGCTCCCCCCTCTCCCCTTGGCGATTCGGCCCGATGACGGTACAACTAGGACTAAGAAACTCCCCCCATTCCATGGCAAGTCGGCAGGCTAATCGAGGAAACTACTGCTTTGACCAATCGCAAACGCTCCCCACGTCGTCGTTCGTCGAGTGCCCATTCCGGGCCGTCGCCATCGAACCGAGCCAACGAAACGGCCGGCTCCGGTGCTCATCAGACCGACCTGGAGGGTGATTTTCTCGACACGGTCGAATCGCTGTGGGACTCCGAAGAGTTGGTCCGGGAGCCGTTCGAGGAAT
>DOEZ01000169.1 GCA_003532715.1 Planctomycetaceae bacterium | reverse complement strand
CATTTCCGAGACGCGCCAGGGGCCAATGGTCCATGCAAAGCTCGGCATCGCGGCGGACAATTCCGGAAAACTGGTCACCCAGGTCCGACGAGCCGCCCAAGAAATCGCTCATCGCAGGAAGATCGACCTGATTCTCTGCGACGGCTCGCCCGGCATCGGTTGTCCGGTCATCGCATCGCTGACCGGCGCCAGTCTCGCCCTGTTCGTGGTCGAGCCGACCGTGTCGGGCATGCACGACTTCCACCGGATCGCCCAGTTGACAACGCGATTGGGCATGCCGGGAGTGCTGACCGTGAACAAAGCGGATTTGAACCCAGGAAGCGCCGAAGAAATCGAAACGGATGCCGCGAAGTACGGAATCGTCGCGGTGGGTCGAATTCCCTACGACCGCGACGTAACTCAAGCACAGATTGCGTGTAAGACGGTGGTGGAATTCTCGAACGGCCCGGCCGCCCAAGCAATCCGCGTGGTGTGGACCGCGACCCGGAAACGCCTGGAATCGGTTCCCGATTCGACCATCAGCGGCTTGGTACAAATCGATTCCCGATGAACCACTGATCCATTTTTTTAGATTGGAGAGACTTCCCATGAAAATTGCTATTCCGATGGCGGCCGGACGGCTGTGCATGCATTTTGGCCATTGCGAACAGTTCGCGCTGGTCGAGGTGGACGACACGGCTAGCAAGCCGGTCAATACCACGCTTGTGACACCGCCCCCGCACGAGCCAGGCGTGCTGCCGCGATGGTTGCACGAACAGGGAGCAACCGTTATTATCGCCGGCGGCATGGGCCAGCGGGCACAGCAGCTTTTCACCCAGAATGACATCAAGGTTGTCGTGGGGGCCCCGGGCGACACGCCCGAGAACCTCGTCCGAGCCTATTTGGACGGCACGCTTGTGTCGGGTCAAAATTCCTGCGACCACTGACATGCACCGTTCCGCGTATCATCGCCTCCGCGACAACTGTCATCCCGACTGCGTGGTTTGCGGGTCCAGTAACGGGCGCGGGCTGTGCCTGGACTTTCACCTTGACCGCGATGGCGTCGTTGAGGCGTCGTTTTCGTGCGACAAGGCATTTCAGGGTTACCCCGCCGTCTTACACGGCGGGGTNNGGTGATTTCGGCATTGCTCGACGGGGCGATGACCAATTGCATGTTCGCCAACGGCCACGCCGCGGTGACCGGCGAGCTGCTGGTTCGTTTTCGCCACCCGGTGCTTACGGACCATCCGGCGATTATTCGTGCCAGGATCAAGTCATCGACGCGTCCGCTTCACGAACTAACCGCTGAACTGGTCCAGGATGGTCAGGTCAAGGCCACGGCACAAGCCAAGTTCCTGGAAAGGACCAGCGTGAGTTACTTCGGAAAGGTTGAAATGTAATGGCACGGGTTCGCGTAACCATAGTCGTCGAAAACACGGTTACCCTGGCCGGCTTGCTCGGCGAGCATGGCTTGGCTTACTGGATCGAATACGGCGACCACGGCATCCTGTTCGATTCAGGACAAGGCGGTGTTCTCACTCGCAACGCCCACGAACTGGGCATCGCGCTGGACGACATGTCCGCACTGGTTCTCAGCCACGGCCATTACGATCACACGGGTGGGGCGGCAGAGNNAGCCGAACCGACGGCCCGGCAAGATACATCGGCATGTCGCCCGATGCGGCGAGAGCCATTCGCGATTCGCGCCATCGATGGATAGCCACCGAACGTCCAACCGTCGTCGTCGAAGGGCTGACCGTGACAGGCCCCGTTCCCCGCAGCAACGATTTCGAGGATACCGGCGGTCCCTTCTTCCTCGACGAAGCCTGTTCGCAACCCGATCCTTTGGACGACGATCAATCGCTGTTCATCGAAACGTCCGAGGGCATTGTCGTGCTGCTCGGCTGCGCGCACTCGGGGGTCGTCAATACGCTCCATTACATCCGTCGACTGACCGGCAACCAACCCATCCGAGCCGTCATTGGCGGAATGCATCTGGTCGGGGCCTCAACCCGCAGGATCGAGCGTACCATTGAGGAACTCCGCCCGCTTTGCGTCGAACGTCTGGCGCCGGCCCATTGTACGGGCACGCCGGCAACCACCGCCCTTTGGAACGCCTTTCCCGATAAGTGCCAACCTTGTTCCGTGGGTACAAGATTCGAATTCGACTGAGTTTCAACCACCCGCGCATACTCGAATAACGCGTTTCTTGCAGACATTTTCTCACGCAACCCCGCGAAATGGCAGATTATCCGAGCCTGGTCGGCTATTATCGCGGGGTTGTTTTTGCCTTGAATTTCTTTAATACTCGGAACCAGCGAGCCATTCATCCTTGAAGGAGCCAATTGTCCAGTGAGTCGCACCAGCTTCAGAATTGGCTTTAACCGTATCGAGTACGCCACGGCTCATGTGATACGTAAACCGATCGTAACCGACGAGATGCGGGAGTTTCCCGTGTTCCTGATCGTCGGGCATCGCGGCTGTTCCCGATCCCCCGATGGGCGTCGCCACGTGCGACGGTCTTGCCTTTTTCTCTTTTCCGTCACACATTCCAGGAGATGTAAGATGATTTCACAAGAAGTCAAATCGATGTTCGGCGACAGTCAACTGTGTTGGATGGCCACGGCCGACGCGACGGGCATTCCGAATGTCGCGCCGATGAAACAAGTCTGGTGGTGCGACCAGCAGCGACTCGTGATCGGCGACCTGTTCATGCACACCTCCGCCGCGAACGTGCGATCGACAGGCCGAATGTGCCTCGGCGCGTTTGACCCGGACACCACGCGTGCGTGGAAACTGGTTGGCACGGCCACCTACGAAACGGAAGGACCGTGCTACGACCTAGCTCAAGCTGAACTGGAGAAGAAGAGCCCGGACAAGCAATTCAAAGGCGTCGTCGTCTTCACGGTGCGGACCGTCTACGATCAAGTACCCGGCCCGAACGCGGGGAAACTGGTCGCCGAGTTCTGAACGCGAACGCCTCGTTTGGACAACCATTCTCCAAGAACATTTCTGTCACGAGTAGCCATGAAGACCTTTGTCGAATGCATTCCCTGCCTGGTTCATCAAGTCATCGACGCCACACACGCCATGGCGGACGACTCTAACGCTCGCGAAGCAATTGTCCGGACGGTTCTGCTCGATCTGGCCACGATGGATTTCGAGCGACCTCCGGCAGCCATGGCCCAGATCATTCATCGANNCGAGATGACCGGCAACCCGGATCCCTACGCCGAACGCAAGCGCTTGCTCAACGATGCCGCGATGCGTCTGTACCCATCGTGTCTCGACCGGATCAACCGCGCGGCTGACCCGCTTGAACTGGCCGCGAGGTTCGCCATTGCCGGAAATATCATGGACCTTGGCGTCAAGAACGGCCTCACCCATCGCGACATGCTCGCGAGTGTCGACGAATGCCTCCAAGTGCCCCTCGAAGCCCGCATGGACGAATTTGCCGAAGCAATCGAACAAGCCGACAGGATTCTCTACCTAGCTGACAACGCGGGAGAAATCGTCTTCGACCGACTGCTCGTCGAACGCCTGCCTCGTGAGAAGGTAATGGTGGCCGTTCGAGGCAAACCCATCATCAACGACGCCACGATCGACGACGCGCGATACGTCGGCCTTACCGAGGCGGCACGCGTCATCGAGAACGGCTCGGATGCGCCGGGGACCATTCTCGATGACTGCAGCGACGAGTTTCGCCGCCACTTCGAGGATGCCGATATGATCATCGCGAAAGGCCAAGGAAACTACGAGACGCTGACCGAAAGCTCTCGACCCATCTACTTTCTACTGCGGGTCAAGTGTCCGATCATCGCTCGTGACCTGGAATGTCCGGTCGGCACTGCTGTCTTGCGGCGGTCGCCGCGCGGCGCCATACCGAGCATGGCACAACCCAAGAATATCCAAGTGGAATCCCGACCATGAATCACTTTGTTTTCGGGCCCGTTCCGTCGCGCCGACTCGGCCGGTCGCTCGGGGTGGACTTGGTCCCATTCAAGACGTGCAGCTACGATTGCATCTACTGCCAGCTTGGACCAACGAATTGCAGGACGGTCGAACGTCGAGAATGGGTGCCGCTCAACGACGTGTTGCGCGAGTTGAAGAGCAAGCTCAATCCACCGCCTGACTACATCACCTTGAGCGGATCGGGTGAACCCACGCTTTATTCGCGTCTGGATGAACTCATCAACCGAATCAAGGACATGAGCGACGTTCCGGTGGCCGTGCTGACCAATGGTTCACTGCTCTGGCGAGACGACGTACGGCGACAACTGGCCGCAGCCGACCTGGTGATGCCTTCGCTCGATGCGGGCAATCCGGCGACTTTTGAACTCGTCAATCGACCGCACGAAGCGATCGCGTTCGAACAAATGCTCTCGGGGCTAATCGCGTTCCGACAATCGTACCGTGGCCGGTTCTGGTTG
>DOEZ01000601.1 GCA_003532715.1 Planctomycetaceae bacterium | reverse complement strand
GAATTGCCGAGGAAGTTCAAGATTAGCGTTTGCGGGTGTTTCGACTCCTGCGTCCGGCCGTGGATCAACGACCTGGGACTCGTCGCGAACCGCGACGGCACCTTTCGGGCGATCACGGCCGGTTCGCTCGGATCGAAACCCGGGACGGGCGTGGCGACCTACGAAACGTTGACGGTCGGCCAGATTCCGGCGCTGGTCGTCGCGCTGTTGCGCCTGTTTCACGCCGAGGGCGATCGAACCCGGCGTCATCGGGCGCGTCTGCGGCACGTGCGAGAGCGTTTGGGAGACGAGGTGTTCAAGGACCGGCTTGATGAACTCTTTCGGGAAGAGGCAACGCTCGATGGCCACGGTCTTCCGCGCGTGTGGAGGGTCGAGCGGGACACGCCGTTGCAAGCTCACCTGCATCTTCCGCTTGGCGACCTGATGCCCGAGCCGGCTCGCGAGCTGGGGCGGGCGGTGCGCGAGGCGCGGGGCGAGTTGCGAATCGGGCTGGATCACGATTTGCTTCTTTTTGGCGAGGCGATGCCCGTCCTCGCGCGGGAACTCCGCGATCTCGCGACGCGCGCGCCGGTCGTGGCCTGCCCGGGCAGCACTTGGTGCTCGAAGGCCATCGTCGACTCGCGCGCGGCGGCCGAGCGAATCGGTCGGCGTTTGACGCGACCGGGATGCCCGACGATTGCCGTGTCGGGTTGCCCGAACAATTGTGCTCGGTCGGGCGCGGCCCGCGTCGGGTTGGTAGGCCGCATACAGCGGGTCGAGAACACGCCCGTGCAAGGTTTTCGCGTGCTTGTCGGCGGCGGCGAGGGATGCGACGTCGAACTGGCCCGCGAGCTGCATCCGTTCATTTCGGCCGACGACATCGACGAGGCGGTGTCGTGGCTGGTCGGAGAGTTTCGCCGCATCGTCGATTGCGACACGGCGGCGAATCTCGATCGCGTGATCGAGCGGGAATTCGACCGTCTCGAAGAGGCGTGCCGCCGGCGTTACGGCGGCGAGACACTGGCCGCCAGTGACGAAGGGGCCGTGAAATAGAATGCCTTGGAAACAGGACCGGAACATGAATCGCGGAAAGGTATATCTCATCGGCGCGGGGCCCGGTTCGCCGGACCTGATTTCTCTGCGAGGTCTCCGCGCGCTGCGGTCGGCCGATTCGGTCTTGGTCGACCGGCTCGTGCCTCGGACGGTGCTATGCGATCTAGAGATTGCCGCGGACGAAAAAGTGGTCGAGTGGCTCGGGGACAAGACGCCCACGTGGTCTCAAGCCAGAATCAACGGTTGGCTCGTGTCGCAGGCTCGCCGAGGCAGAACCGTCGCCCGGCTGAAGGGGGGCGATCCGTTCGTGTTCGGGCAGGCGGAGGAGGAGACGGACTATCTGTTCAAATGGGGAATTTCGTGGGAGGCGATTCCCGGCCCCAGTTCCTTTTCGGCCGCGCCGACGGCGGCCGGATTTCCGTTGACGCGTCGCAACCAGGGGCGAAGTTTCGCGGTGGTCACCGCGCGGATGGCCGGCGGCGAGACGGTCTCGCGATATCCGAAGGCGGATTCGCTTGTCATCCTGATGGGAGCGGCCGCGATGGAGTCGGTTGTCGACGCCCTGGCGGCCGACGGCTGGCCGTTCGACACGCCGGCGGCCGTGATCGAACGAGGAACGCTGCACTGGGAACGCCGGGTCGAGAGCAGCTTGGGACAATTGGCGGACGACTCGCGACGCGCCCGTGTGGCGTCGCCCGCATGCATCCTCGTCGGCGACGCGGCCGTCCCGCTTGAAGCCGTCCGCAGCCGTCCGACCGTTTTGTTCACCGGTTTGGATCCGACGAACTTTCGCGATTTGGGCAACCTGCTCCATTGGCCCGCATTGGAACTCGTGCCCAATGGACGATCGCGGCTATGGTTCCAGCGAACGTTCAATGAGAATTTCGGCGGTCGTTTCGATGGGCTCATCTTTACCGACAAGTTGGGAGTTGCATCGTTTTTCGAGGAACTCGACCGGCAGAGGCTCGATGCTCGGTCGCTAATGGATATTCGCATCGCCGCCATCGGCTCGGCGACACGTCGCCTGGGCGAACACGGCCTTCGCCCCGACGCGGTGTTCGAACCCGACGACACAGAGCGAATTCGCGAGTGGAGCGAGGACTTGGCGGGAGGGCGGGCCTTGCTGGTCGAGGGAACCCACCCCTCGCGGCGATTGCGGGAATCACTGGGAATACACGGCGTCGAAGTGATTCACTTGACGTTGAATCGCGTGATTCCGAATCGGCGGCTCGGTCGGACGCTTCCCGACCACGACGTGATCTACTTCGTGAGCCCCTCGGGCGTGCGCGCCTATGGCTCGGCGTACGGGGTCGGGGCGTTTCGAGGGGAAGTGTGGTGTCTTGGCGAGGACACGCAGCGCGTTCTCGCCGAGCATGGAGTCGGAGCAAGCATCGTGGCGGCCGACCACCAGCTTGCATCCGTGGACCTGATTTCGGCATGAAGGAAAGGATGCGTGAGTCGAGATGAACGGTACACAACAGCTTATCGGCGCGAGGCATTCGCGTGAGTCGCACCACGGCACGAACCAACCTGTTTCGCAACAGGACGGCGGACCATGGGAGCGAGGATTTCAAGAGTCCATCGCCTCCACCGTCGGGCGGACTCCGCTGGTGCGGGTGCGGAAGCTGGCGGGCAAGAAGGCGATCGTCTTGGCCAAGATGGAGGGGCACAACCCGCTGGGCTCGGTCAAGGACCGGATCGGCGTGGCCATGATCGACGCGGGCGAGCGCGAGGGCAAGATTAACGCGAAGACGCTCATCGTCGAGCCGACAAGCGGCAACACGGGCATCGCGTTGGCGTTTGTCGCCGCGGCCCGGGGTTATCGGCTGCTTTTGACGATGCCCGAGTCGATGAGTCTGGAACGGCGCAAGGTGCTCAAGGCGCTCGGCGCGGAACTGGTTCTGACGCCGGCCGCCAAGGGGATGCGCGGCGCGATTGCCGAGGCGGAGACGATTGCCGCGACGGAACGCAACGTGTTCCTGCCGCAGCAGTTTAAGAACGCCGCCAATCCGGAGGTGCATCGTCGGACGACGGCCGAGGAAATCTGGGCGGCGACCGACGGAAAGGCCGACATTTTGATTTGCGGCGTTGGGACGGGCGGAACGATCACCGGCGTGGCCGAGGTGATCAAGGCCCGGCGTTCTTCGTTCAAGGCCGTCGCCGTCGAACCGGCGCAAAGCCCCATTCTCACGCAGAAACTCGCGGGAGAGGAACTCAAACCGGGACCGCACATGATTCAGGGCATCGGCGCGGGGTTCATCCCCGACGTGCTCAACCTCGACATCATCGACGAGGTGGTAACGGTGGAGCAGGAAGAGGCGATCGACCATGCGCGCCGAGCGGCGCGCGAAGAGGGGCTTTTTGTCGGAATTTCGAGTGGGGCTGCGTTGCGAGCCGCACAACTCGTGGCCAATCGGCCGGAAAACCAAGGCAAGGTTATCGTCGTTGTTCTGCCGAGCTTCGGCGAAAGGTATTTGTCGTCACCCCTCTTCGCCGATATCGAGGCGTAGAAGTAGTTTGAAAGGAACCCTCCCGTGAGTGAAACCCCATTCAGGATCGGAACGCTGGCCCTTCATGCCGGCCAGGAGCCGGATCCCGTGACTCTGTCGCGAGCCGTTCCGATCCACGCAACGAGTTCCTACGTCGTCAAGGACACGGAACATGCCGCGAACCTCTTCGCCCTGAAGGAGTTCGGCAATATCTACAGCCGCCTGATGAATCCGACCAACGACGTGCTCGAGAAGCGTTTGGCCATTCTCGACGGCGGTGCGGCCGGATTGACCTTCGCCAGCGGGATGGCGGCCATCACCGCGACGATCGCGACCCTGGTCCACCCGGGGCAGAACTTCCTCAGTGCCAAGGGCCTTTATGGCGGCACGTGGACGCTTTTCACTCAGACTTTGAAGAAGCTGGGCATCGAGGTCCGGTTCTTCGACGCCGATCGACCCGAGCAAGTCGCTGAATTGGCCGACGAGAACACGCGGCTCGTCTATCTCGAATCGGTCGGAAATCCGAAGAACGACGTGCCCGACTTCCGTCGAATCGCCGACATCGCCCATGAGAATGATTTGCCGGTGGTCGTCGACAACACGGTTCTGACGCCCGCCTTGTTTCGTCCGATCGAGCAAGGGGCCGACATCGTGGTCTACTCGACGACGAAGTTCCTGGGCGGGCACGGCGTCCATGTGGGCGGCGCGATCGTCGACGCGGGCACGTTTCCGTGGAAGGCGAACCCCGAGAAGTGGCCCGAGTTCACCCAGCCCGACCCGGCCTATCACGGTATCGTGTTCGCCGACGCGCTCGAACCGATCGGCAACATCAGTTTCATCGTGCATGTTCGCACGCACTGGCTGCGCGACACGGGCGGGTGTATGAGTCCCTTCGCGGCGTTCCTGTTTCTGTTGGGTATTGAGACGCTTCATTTACGCATGGAGCGGCATTCGGCCAACGCGCTGCGGGTGGCGAAGTGGCTCGGCGAACACCCGGCAGTTGAGTGGGTCAGCTATCCCGGCTTGCCCAGCCATCGAGACAACGCCAATGCGCGGCGGTATCTGAAAAGCGGTTTCGGCGCGATTATCAGTTTCGGAATCCGAGGCGGAGCGGCCGCCGGCGAGAGGTTCATCAACGGCGTCAAGCTGGCGAGCCATCTGGCTAATATCGGAGACGCCAAGACGCTGGTGATCCACCCGGCGAGCACGACGCACCAACAATTGACGCCCGAGGAACAAGTGGCCGCGGGCCTGACGCCCGAATTGGTTCGCCTGTCGATCGGCATCGAGGACGTGGAGGATATCATCGCCGACCTCGACCAGGCGCTCCGCGCATCGGGAACATAGTCATCTTCGTGTCAAGCAAATGTTTTGCGATTCGCTTTTTTCCATGCAGACAGGTGATTTATGAATGTCGACACCGTCAACACTCCGGTCTATTTGGACAACAATGCCACGACGCAGGTGGATCCTCGCGTGGTCGATGCCATGGTGGGCGTGTTACGAAACGACTTCGGCAACCCGTCGAGTCGGCTGCATTCAGTCGGCCGGCGCGCGGCCGATCTGGTCGAGCAGTCACGGGCGAGGGTCGCCCGATTGCTCGGCGCGGACGCCCGCGAGATTGTCTTCACCTCGGGCGCGACCGAGAGCTGCAACCTTGCGATCAAGGGCGTCGCCGAGATGTATCGCCGGCGCGGCGATCACCTGGTGACATGCCTGGCCGAACACAAGGCCGTCTTGAATTCGCATCGGAACCTGGAAGCTCGGGGTTTTCGGATTGCGTGGCTCGCGCCCGACGGGGAGGGCCGTGTTTGCGCCGAGCGGGTCGAGGACGCCCTGACGCGCGAGACGATTCTCATCTCGATCATGGCCGCCAACAGCGTCGTCGGAACGATCAACCCGATTGCCGAGATCGGTCGGGCCGCCAAGCGGCGCGGCGCGTTGTTCCATTGCGACGCAACGCAGGCCGTGGGCAAGATTCCGATCGACGTCGACGCCATGGGGATCGACCTGCTGAGCCTATCGGCCCACAAATTCCACGGGCCCAAGGGCGTCGGGGCGCTCTACGTGCGAGGCGAATCGCCGAAGGTGCGTCTGGCGGCCCAGATCGACGGCGGCGGTCATGAAAACGGACTGCGCAGCGGCACGCTCAATGTTCCTGGCATCGTCGGATTGGGTCTGGCCTGTGAAATCGCGGCGGAACGGTTGGAGGAAGATTCGCGGCGGGTCGCGAGATTGC
>DOEZ01000057.1 GCA_003532715.1 Planctomycetaceae bacterium | reverse complement strand
ATGGGCAAGCCATCCATGGCACCCACTGAAGGCCGGTCGTAAACGGGTATCTTGAAAGAGTTTTATCAGTGCCAAAAGAAACGATGTAGAAGACACGTCGACCCCGAAGGGGTCAAAGCGATTAGCCGGGGGTGAGCGAAGCGCCACCCCTGGAAACGATGCAAAAAAGTTCGTCGACCCCGGAGGGGTCGCAGAGCGAATCGGCACACGACCGACGACGATACGACCGGTTAATGCGACGCGCGACGTTTCGATTGATGCGGCTGTGACCCCTCCGGGGTCGGCGAATTTGGTGGACCGCCAACCCCGAGTCGCTGCGCGACTACGGGGCCAATCGCTTTCATCCCTTCGGGATGACGTGATTTGCCGACGACCTCTTCCGATGAACGCCGGAACGACCTCCTTTGGCAAACTCCCTGGCCGACATTTTCGGGCGAACACCCTGAACTTTGGCAACAGGTTGCGTGACATTGCACGAAGGTTCACTTCCCCGTGTCGATGTGTCGAAGCTTTGGCAGAGCGATCTTGAGTCTTTGGAGTCCTTCGTCGGTGACCTGCGTATTCGCGACAAAAAGAAAATTAAGTCCTTGATGTGTTTCAAGATGCTTAAGACCGGCGTCAGTAACCCTCGTCTTGTGTAAGTTCAACAATTGCAGATTGCGCAGGGTGCTGAGATATTTCAGCCCCTGATCACCCACATCCGTGTTTTGGAGATGGAGGTGCCCGAGTTTCGGAAGCCTGGCGACGTACTGCATTCCGGTGTCGTCAACCTGGGTATCAGCTAGCCCGAGCCAATACAGTTTCTTCGCGCCTGCGAGGTGTCGCAGGCCGGCACTGGAAATGTTCGTTTCCCGGAGATCGAGGGTCCGAAGATCGCCACGCTTGCCGATAGATTCTAAGGCGTCGTCGGTAATGCGAGTCCCGCCGATCCACAGTTCGCGAAGGCATGGCAGTGACTCAAGGTGCCTTGTGTCAGCATCAGTGAAGTCCGTGTCACGCAATCCAAGCGCTCGGAGATGTTTCAGGGTTTCAAGATGCTTCAGGCCGGACCCCGTGATTCTCGTGCGGGACAGACCGAGTTTCTCGAGCGAGGTCAAACCGGTGAGGGAAGCAAGTCCTTCGTCGGTCACCGTGGTACCGAACAAATCAAGCTGCCTCAGATGGCTCAGGCCTTTGAGATGGGCAAGCCCAGCATCCGTGATCTTTGTGTTGGCAAGTCGAAGATCTTCGAGCCGCGTGAGGTTCTTAAGGTGTGCGATGCCCGCGTCGGTTATTCGAGTGTCGCCAAGCCATAGCGTCTTGAGTTGGGAAAGACCTGCAATTTGCCGCATGTCGCCGTCGTCAAGACTTGTGTCTGATCCCTCAACAGCTATCACCGCGGCGAAGAAGTCTTTTCCGAACACCATGCTCAGGATCAATTCGAGTGGCGACGGCTCCTTCCATGCGACATTGCCGCCTTTGCGGTCGATCAGTTCGACCGTCTGGTAGCGCTGACGTGCTTGTTTCTGCTTGACGCAATACCAAGTCACGCCGCTGCCGAATAGCATCACGACTACCAGGAACACAGTCAGGCAGGACTTTCGTCGGCGTTTGCCGGGCGTGATCCTCAAATCGACGTCTCCGGTCGAATCAGTGGAAGCATGCGGATCGGAGTTCATGTGTTTAGACTGGGGTCGTTTGGCTGTATTCGCCCCACGGACGAGGTTTTGATTGATAGCCCCTGACTTTCCGTCAGTTAGCAGATCTTTCCTGTTCCCATTCTCCCATTTTGCGAACCGTGGGACAAGCATGTCTTTCGGCCAGTCGGTCGATTCGCCGAGCGAACCGTGGGTTCATACCGACGATTGTATCGGCAACCGGCACTGCGGGGCAAGCCGGCAGAGGACACGCGGCGTCGGTGCTTCCCTCTCACGGATGCATCAGGCGGTAATACTCCCAGGCACCCCCTATGATTTCAGTTGTTCCGACGAGAATCGCTAACCACACAGGCAAAACCAGGACGTATTGCCAGCCTCGAAAAAGTCTGAAGAATATCCAACTCGCGATCACGGCACCACCGATTACACCGCTCACGAGAACAACGAGCTCACTTACCCAATCCGGGTATTGAGTTCCAATTCCTAAGTGAGCAATGAACACATAGAAGACGCTTGGGAGCATGGCGAGAATCGCACCGCGCCACGACGGTCGTGCATTAACCAATTGATAGGTCCATAATGGCACCAAGAGGACAAGCCAGAAGTCAACGTGTCCTATCGACTGCAACGCGGGCAATGTTGACCACAGCGCCACGAGAACCGAAAACTCCACGGCCACCATTATTGCGGACCTAAGCGAAAACTGGAGCCATCGCCGTTCGGCGCGATCGTCACCACGGGCTGGCGAGTCTTTCTGGGTCTTCTCATTCATGGAACGGTGAGCTCTTCAGGATTCGATTCCGAATACGCATCGGTATTGTCGCGTTCCGATCGCACGCTGGTGCGCAGCCACTCCATTGGCCTGAAAATGTGATTTGCCGCACACGACACGGGGCCGTAGACCGCGAAGCTGTCTGCTATCCTTACACGCCATCCAAAGCGATAGGCATCGGTCGAGACGACCGTCCAGTTGACCGGTTCATAAACGTCTTCGCCGTGAACCATAAGGAGCGAGTATAGTCCCGCATACACAAACAGTGTTGAAATCGTCAGCCGCACAAGCAGGTCGATCAAGCGGCGACGCGTCTTGTTTTTATCGCGGCACATCTCGGTCTCCAGAACCGGGCTGGTTACGGAATCATCCAAGATTCAATACTCCTGCTTCGTTAGTCCTCGGGCTTCACTTCGGGCCTGTCTTCTGGCGTCAGCGAAGCAAACCACAACTGGACGGCCTTCAAGAACATTTCTGGAATGGGGCGAACCCGTGTTTCCTCGACGGGCGATCTGCTCATCGTATTCTCCCATTTTGCGAATCGCGGGACGAGCACGTCGTCCGGCCAGTCGGTCGATTCGCCGAGCGAACCGTGTACTCATACCGACGATTGTATCGGCAACGGGCACCGCTGGGCAAGTCGGCAGAGGATTCTCCAGGACCGGTGGAACGGACGAGTAATCCGTGAAACCTCTGGCCGCTGCGCGGCACCGGTTCGAGAACCGGTGGTACCCGGTCGAAAAGGACGGGCACCCCAAGTAGGTCCCTTCCGCCGGAAGGGACCTGGACGCTTGGCCGGGAGTGATGTTCGGCCGAGAGCGAGGCTTGGCCGGTAGCCGTTTGGCCACATGGCATCCTACAGACCCAGCAAGGATGGGCAAGTCGTCCGTGGCGCCCGCTGGAGGCTGGGCTTAACAGGACGGAGGATAGCCGCTACACTCGTGGGATGAGCAAACAACTGCCAACGCCATCGGATTTCCAGCAGACCTACGATCGAATCCGGGCGATTCTGAACGACGCCCGATCGCGGGCTTACCGCGCGATCAACACGGCAATGGTGACGGCGTATTGGGAGATTGGACGAGCCATTGTCGAGCAGCAACAGCAGGGTCAGCAGCGAGCCGAGTACGGCACGGGTCTCTTGAAAGAGCTCTCTCAGCGCCTAAGTGCTGAATTCGGAAGGGGTTTCGACCGCAGCAACTTGTGGCACATGCGGTCCTTCTACCTGTCCTACCCAAAAATCGACGCAGTGCGTCGAGAATTGTCCTGGACCCACTACCGCGTTCTTCTTCGGGTCTGAACTACTACCAGCGCGACATCACCGCGCCGGACGAAAATCCGCCCATGGGAATTGTGCTCTGCGCCGACAAGAACGAAGCCGTGGTACGCTACACATTGCCCGAGAATAACCAACAGATTTTCGCCTCGCGTTACAAGCTCTATCTTCCAACCGAAGCGGAGCTGGCGGCCGAATTGCAGCGGGAGCGACAGACCTTCGAAATGGAAGATCGCCTGCGTCGCGAGCCGCGCGAGTGAGCGGCGCGCGACCGTGGTGTTTGCCGTCCCGTCCCGCATTGTGCGATCTCCGGATGGGTGGGGCGAACACGTTTCTCGGTTTCTTTTACCGCCAAGTCGCGAAGGACGCGAAGAAGCCGACATTCGCGCCAGGCGGGGCGTCGGACGCTATTTCACGTCGAAACGGACGGGCACCCCAAGTAGGTCCCTTCCGCCGGAAGG
>DOEZ01000484.1:170-5089 GCA_003532715.1 Planctomycetaceae bacterium | reverse complement strand
GCGTTCTTTCACATTCCTCTTCATGAATACAGCCATCCGGCACTCCGAAGGTCGCTGATCGGAACACGCGAGGAAGAAGAGGCGTACGGCGCTCTGAATTCGGGAATGTTCGCGGCGATGTTCGAAGAGGGCGACGTGATGGGAGTCGCCGTGGGCCACGATCACGACAATGACTATGCCGGAACGCTACTTGGCNNTCTGTCTCGCCTACGGGCGCGTGAGCGGACTGGCCGGCTACGGTAAGCTGCCGCGCGGCGCGCGAGTGATCGAACTGCGTGAAGGCAAACGTGAATTCGATTCCTGGATACAAACGGTCGAGGGAGACGTCGTTTATCGTTTTCGGTACCCCTCGTCGTTTGTCGGGCAATCAGCCAAATGAAACTCAAGGCAAGGGAAACTCGAAACACCCAGGAACCGAGGCGACCCCTGCCGGAATGTCGCCTGTCGCTCCGCGAAAGGAGCGGTAATCTCGCGTCTTTTCCGCGACGCGTGACGCGAGGTCGGGACCGCGCCCGACGCATCGGCCGATTGCCGATGGCTTTTTTCATCGGGACGATTCTTCTCGCCGCGTGCGAGTCGTACGCCCAGTTCGGTTCCTCTTCCACCGAGGACCGGTTCGAGTTGTCCGAGGCGGTGGGGCTCGATCGGGCCGACAGCCAAGTGGGCGCCGAGTTCGAGCGCGCCCGGGCGTATCTGGCCGACCAACAATGGGGCGAGGCCGTGGCGACGCTGCGGCGGGTGATGGAGCAATCGAGCGACCGGCTTTGGCCCGTCACGCCGCAACGGTTCGTCACGGTGCGCGACTATTGCCATCTGCAACTCTCGTCGCTGCCGCCGCCGGCGTTGGCCGTCTATCGCGCCCAAGTCGATTCGCTCGCTCGGCGATGGTACGACGAGGGCGTGGCCGGGCGCAATGCGTCGTTGCAGCGCAAGGTCGTCGACGAGGCATTCGCAAGCAGTTGGGGCGACGACGCGCTGTTGGCGCTGGGCGAGTTGGCGTTGGAGTCGGGCGACGCGGCCATGGCCCGGGCGTGGTGGCAGCGGATTCTCCCGATCGAGCCGAAACCGGCGTCGCCGCACGGCTGGCTGGCCTTTCCCGACACGACGCTCGATCTGGCGGCCGTTCGCGCGCGGCTCGTTCTGGCATCGATTCTAGAGGGCTCGGCGTCGCGGGCGGCCGACGAGTTGGAGCAGTTCGCGCGTCTTCACCCCGAAGCCGAAGGATGGTTGGGCGGATGCGAGGCCAACTACGTCGAGACCCTGCGGGCTCTGATGGCCGAAAACGCTTCGTGGCCGCCGCGAAAGCCAAGCGGCGACTGGCCCACGTTCGCCGGTTCGCCGACGCGCAACCATGCCGCGCCAAAGGAAACCGATCCGGCGGGCGTCGCCTGGCGAGTCGATCTGACGGCCGGCGAGCCGGAGGCCGGAGCGAAGCAGACCGTACTGCTCCAACCGATGCCCGCCGATATCTGGTCGAGCTCGGGGCCGAGTCTCCACCCGATTCGCGTCGGGCCGCTGGTGCTGGTCAACGATGCGTACCGTATCTGGGCAATGCGGCTCGCGACGGGCGAGCCCGCGTGGGGCAATACGCCCGTGGTTTTTTCCGACCGGCTGACGCCGACCGGCTCCTGGCTCCCCGGGCTGGCCGGCACGCTGGGTCGTCCGCGATTCACGATGACGGCGCTCGACGGCAAGCTCTATGCGCGGATGGGGCCGCCGTGGACCGATCAGCCGCGTCACGGGCGCGTTTCGACCGAAGAAAACTACTTAGTCTGCATCGATCTCGAGGGCGAGGGCCGCTTGCTCTGGAAGACGGCTGCCGAGTCGGGCGGTTGGGCCTTCGAGGGTTCGCCGGTGAGCGACGGACGAGACGTTTACGTCGCGATGCGCCGCGGCGACATCCGCCCGCAGACGCACGTGGCGTGTTACGACGCGCGGACGGGCCGGCAGCGTTGGCGGCGATTCATCTGCGCGGCCGAGACTCCCAGCCGCGGCCTGTACGCCGAGATAACCCACAACCTGCTTACGCTCGACCATGCCACGCTCTATTACAACACGAATCTGGGTGCGGTGGCGGCCCTTTCGACCGACTCGGGACGAATCCAGTGGCTCAGCCTCTATCCGCGACGCCGGCAGGGCAATCGAATGCGGTTGGCGGCGCATTGGGGCCGCTCGCTCAATCCGGGTTTGTACGACCGGGGCGTGCTTCTGGTCGCCCCCGCCGACAGCCGGCGGATCCTCGCGTTCGACGGTCTGACCGGGCAAATCCTCTGGCAAACGGGCACGGAGGTCGAGGACGTGGTCCATTTGCTGGGGGTGGCCGACGATTGTCTGATTGCTTCGGGAAAGAGGCTTTACTGGATCGACCTCAAACGCGAGAATCAAGGGCGCGTCCGGCACGTCTGGCCGGCCACCCCCTCGCTGCGGCTCCAAGGGCGCGGTGTGCTAGCCGGCCGCCGGGTGTATTTGCCGGCCGACGATCGGATTTATGTGTTCGACCAGGATTCGGCCAAATTGGAGAAGATTATCGAGTTGCAGCCGAAGGGCGTTGCCGGCGGCAACCTGTTGGTGGCCGACGGCAAATTGCTGATCACCACGAAAGACGGCCTGGTCGCGCTGGGAGAAGACGCGACAGGCGGATCAACGCCCGACGAGGAGTCAGGAAGGCAGGAAAACCAGCTGACGGAGCACCTGCGTTGAGTCTCAAGCCATTGAGGCGAACATTGGAGGGTGGAAAGGTGGAGCATATGTGCAAGTCAGTGCAACCGTTACTGTTGTGATACGCTCAGTCAACCGAGGATTTTGGTCCTATTGAAGCGTGACTCTGTCGAATAACATGCGTTATCCTCATTGATCGGCAGCCAGCCAAAGGAATTTCGGTGTTGTTGATGAGCAAAAAGAAATCCGCGAAAGAGCAGACCATTTTTGACTTCGAGTTGCCTAAGCCCAACCTTCGGCAGCTGATGGGACCTGATGATCTATTCGCGTCCGCGAATGAGGAATTATTGCGAGACCTTCAAGAGGACAATCGAATTGAGCGAAAGCCCTCTCGTTTTTCTGGCAGCAGTCTTGGTGAATACTTGTGTATGTGGGCAAATTCCCCGCCGGACGGCGGTCTCATTGTGATTGGCATGTTGGATGACGGTGCCTTCGATGGTTGCACACATCTCCCCCAGGAGAGTTTGAACAAGCTGGAGAAAGTCGGAGAAATATGGTGTTCAGAGGCTCGCATTGAAACCAAACGCATTGCCGTCACAAACCAGCACGGAGTGAAGGACTTTGTTATCCTCTTCCGCGTGTATTACCATGAGAACATAGTGGTAAAGACGAATTCGGGCAAGGTTTTCAGGCGAATTGGAGATAGCAAGAAGGAGCTCCGTCCACCCGAAGTCCGCGAATTACAGATTGACAAGGGAGAGGTTAGCTTTGAGCAGGAAGACTGTCGTGAGCAATGGCCTGACGGGTTCAATCAGCGGGCTGTGGCCGAGTTCGTGGAGGGGGTAAGATCTGCACGAGGTCTATCTCCAGAGCTAACGAAGGAAGGTATACTGATCTCGCGTCGCCTCGCCAGAGACGATCGGGGACAATTCAAACCCAATCAAGGATGCCTCTTGCTCTTTTCAAACGATCCTTTGCGCACCATTCCCGGATGCAAAGTTCGATTCCAGAAGTTTGATGGTGAACAAGAGGGAACTGGGAATAAATACAATGCCGTGAAGGATGAAATCCTTGAAGGCACAATACCGGAGTTGATTCAGCAAGCCGAGCGACTCTTGGATTTGCATCTTCGGACCTTTTCTCCATTGGACGCCAAGGGCAAGTTCTATCCCGTGCCCGAATATCCCAAAGCGGCTTGGTACGAAGCTATAGTGAATGCCTGTGTTCATCGATCTTATGGCAACGGCCTGAGAAACATGCAGATATTCGTGAAGATGTTCGATGATCGGCTTGTTGTGGAGAGCCCCGGTGGTTTTCCACCCTTCGTCACACCAAAGACGATATACGACCGGCAACATGCACGTAATCCGCATCTTATGGCTGCAATGTTCTATCTCAACTATGTCAAATGTGCACGAGAGGGCGCTCGCCGGATGCGAGATACCATGACGCAGATGAGTCTGCCAGAACCTGAGTTCGAACAAAGCGAATCAGAACTCGGAAGTGCTCTTGTACGCGTTGTGCTCAGGAACAAGATTAAGCAACGTCGTGCTTGGATTGACAGTGATGTGTCGGGGGTTGTTGGCGAAGCTCTTGCGTCCACGCTGAGCGAAAACGAGATACGTATCCTCAACTGGGCAGCTGAGCATGGCAAGATCACAATTAGCGATGCGAATAAGCTGCTGGACGTCAGTTGGCAGAGTGCAAAGAAACTGTTGTTCGCCCTGGCGCACCGGAAAGTGCTGCAATACATACGATTTAGACCTCACGAAAGAAACCTGAGGGATCCAAGGGCGTTCTTTCGAATTCGCAGTGCTGAGCCATTGCCCGAAGGTGGAATAGAAGAATCGATCACGTCCAACTATGATACCTGACGCTACACGGCAACCAACGCCCCGTGAGAAACCATCAGGTTCGGAAGGGAAACTGACGAGAACACGTTGAATTTCAGATCTCAGATTCCAACCCCCGGCCCCTAATCCCTAATCCCAAATCCCCCCCAAAACCAGCCATGCTTCACGAAGACGACGTTCAAGCCGTGCAACAACTTAGCGAGGCCTATCAATCGATCACCGAGCAGGTGGGCCGGGTTATCGTCGGTCAGCATCGCGTGATCGAAGAACTGCTCGTGGCCATGTTCGCCCGGGGGCATTGTCTTCTGGTCGGCGTGCCCGGGCTGGCGAAGACGCTGATGATTCGCACATTGGCCGACACGCTTTCGCTGGCGTTCAGCCGAATTCAGTTCACGCCCGACCTGATGC
>DOEZ01000484.1:0-150 GCA_003532715.1 Planctomycetaceae bacterium | reverse complement strand
TGGCCGACGAGATCAACCGCACGCCTCCGAAGACACAGGCGGCCCTGCTTGAAGCGATGCAGGAGCATCAACTCACCATCGGCGGCCGGCGGCACGTGCTCGACGAGCCGTTCTTCGTCTTGGCCACGCAGAACCCAATCGAGCAGGAGG
>DOEZ01000488.1 GCA_003532715.1 Planctomycetaceae bacterium | reverse complement strand
GGGTGGGAGTGCTAAGGCTGTCATTGTGGCAGGTGTGAAGAACCCCATGCCGGCATTCGCCGGCATGGGGTTATTGGAATTGGTCACGCTATTGACTGGAGGATGTAGAAATGGAGCGAGTTCAATTACAGATTGGCATTACGCTGGATGAGCAGGCCGTGACCACACTGATCGGGCTGATTGCCCAGGCTGTGGAGAGAGGTACTGCTCGGCAGACCGAGAAGCTGGAGAAAGTGGCCGAGGGGCTCAAGAAGCTTGAGCATTCATCACCGGCGACATCTCCCGCAGCGACGATGGCACCAACATCACCAGACGCGAAACCTCCTGCGCCGGAGAAGCCAGAGTTGATTGACACCAAGGAAGTCGCAAGAATGCTCGGCTTGTCTCCGAGGACGGTCTGGCGATTCAATGATGCGGGGAGATTGCCAAAGCCTGTGAAACTCGGTACCCTTGTCCGATGGCCACGGAAACAGATTGAGGCTTGGCTGGCGGCGGGTTGCCCGTCACGGCGCACGAGGTAATGATTGAGGAATGGGCCACGCAGATCTTTCGCCTCCTTTCGAAAACATCATCAGGAGAACCGCCATGGGCGTCAACAATCGGTCAACGGCCAATGATTGGAAAACATGGGTGGCGAGCGGTCTTCTGGCGTGCCTGGCCTGCCTATGCCTCGGCCAAGTTGCCCGGGCCCACGAAAGTTCTCAGGCCAAACCCTCTTCGGATACGTTCCAAACCCTTACGCCGGGCTTGGACTACCGGCATGACGTTCGTGTAAATGGCCCCTTGTCGATCCACGTTCTACGGATCGACCGCAGCCAGCAGCAATCGCAACTCCACACAGGTCTGGGACAAGGAACCGTCTTCGGCCTGGAACCTCTCGACAAGATCGTTGGCAGGGTCGGATCGGCCATGCATGCGAAGCCGGTTGCGGCCATCAACGGAGATTTCTTCGTCATCAAGCCCGGCCCGTATCAAGGTGATCCAACGGGGATACAGATTGTCAACGGGGAATTGGTCAGCAGACCGGCTGGAACATCGTTCTGGTCTTCGCCTGAAGGCGAGTTGAAGATCGGCTCCGTCACATCGAGGCTGCGAGCCATTTGTCCGGATGGCAAGGCGAAATATCCCTTGGGATTGAATGAGGCCCGATTTGACGACAATGCGGTGTTGTACACCCCGACGTTGGGTATCGGGGCAAACCAATCGCCGACGCAGCCTCCCGGGACTCGCACGCAAGGGGGACAGGAAATGGTGCTGGAACGGATCGAAGGCCAGCCCTGGCTGCCTCTGGCAGTTGGCACGGAATATGCCGCCCGTGTTCGGGAAATTCGTGAAACCGGCAATACCCCGTTGTCGGTTGGTCGCATGGTACTCTCGGTCGGGCCGAAGCTGGTGACGAGGATGTCGCACGTAAAACCCGGGGACATTGTTCGATTGGTGATCGAGACAGAGCCCGATCTCCGCAACGTAAGAACGGCTATTGGCGGTGGTCGTGTGCTGGTCCAGAAAGGGAAGTCGCCCGATCTTGGCCCAGCAAATCAGCCACGACATCCCCGCTCGATGATCGGGTGGAATAGTCGGTATTTGTTCTTCATCGTCGTGGATGGCCGCCAGCCGAAATTGTCCATCGGCATGACTTACCCCGAGATGGCGGCATTGGTGAAAGGATACGGTTGTACCGATGCCATTGAACTCGACGGCGGTGGCTCCTCGACCGTTTGGGCGATGGATAAGATACTGAACTCTCCGTCCGATGGACGACTGCGGCCCCTTGCGAATGCCCTCGTCGTGTTCGGAAGTGGTGAGAGCGGTGCTCAACGGTGAATCGATCAGGAACATCCTCATGAACGTGAACAATCAGTCAGCTGCAAGGGGTCGTAAATCATGGGCGTCGGGTGGTCTCCTGATGTGCCTCGTGGCAACTGTTCCGCTGACGGTCCAAGCTCAGCAGCCGAAGCCTGCGACACCACCTGCAAAGACGCCACCGCCGCAGTCGGAGAAGTCATTTACTGTTCATCCTATCGGCTCGGTGCAGAACGTGGAGGGGCGGACAATGATCGTCCTGGACAAGAAGTACGAGAAGGGGCTGCTCGGGCTGGAGCACTGGTCGCACGTGCAGGTGATCTGGTGGTTTGACCGGAACGACACGCCGCAGAAAAGGGCCATCCTCCAGGTTCACCCACGAGGCAATCCGAACAACCCACTCACCGGCGTGTTCGCCTGTCGTGCCCCCGTTCGCCCCAATCTGATCGCTTTGAGCCTCTGCAAAGTCGTCTCGGTCAAAGACAACGTCGTTGAAATCGACAAGATCGATGCGATTGAGGGCACTCCGGTGCTCGACCTGAAACCGTATACTCCTGGTAACGACAGAGCGATGAAGGTGAAGGTGCCCGACTGGACAAAGACGAAAGGAAGTCAGAACGAACGGAGGGAACCGTGATGCCGATGGGTTGATTTTCTTTTCAGGTCATACCGATGACTGATCCCAGAGAGAATATGCGAGGACTTCAACGGATGGCGGATCGAGTCTCCGTGCTGATTCTCAGCAGTGATCTGCCCGCAATCGACATCGAGATCGAGAAGAGCAAGGTCCGTGCGCGGTGCCTCGAACTTTATCCCGACCGGGAGCAGCTTTACGAAATGATCTATGAAAGCCGGTTCCAGCGACTGTGGGATCAGTTCCGGGACGAGTCAGAAGAGGCGTAGGCTAGCTCGAAGCCGAGGCGTATTTCAAGAAAAAGGTGTCTGTTCCGCCAAACGCATCTGTTGTTCAATTCGCTGAGATGCCATATTGCTGGCTTTCCCACATTGGAGGCCGGCAATGGCGAAACATCCGCGAGATTTGGCGAAGGAAGGGCAATGGTGTGTCGGCTGGGATATCAACGACAGCCAATCGCTACGTGAGGTGGTGGCGCGACGGCGAAGACTCGGTCGTCGGCGTCCCGGAACAAGATGCGGAATAGATCCTTGTCTTTTCCGTAGTGTGAGAGGCTCGCCATGGGTTTCCTTTCTGGAAGAGCCCCGCCGACCCGCCTGTCTTCCAGGGCAGGCGAGCCGGGGGGCAACGGTCGGGGTTACCTACAACTTGCCCCTCACTGCGATCCACACTTCTCTCATGCCTTCACGAAAGCCGGACAGGTACCCACGACGGAACGTCTCGCAGTCCACGCCCGCGCTTTCCGCGGCGTTCTCCAGGTACTCTTCCTCGAAGAAGCTGTAATCGTCATCGAGCAGGCCGTACAGGGCGTCATCGTCGAACCCTTCCTCCTCGAAAACCTGTCGGAACACGCGGAGCGATGCACTCGCCTTCGCCCACTTATTGCCGTCCGTCTTTCCCAACTGACGGCCATTCTCGTATGATTCCGTTTCCTCCCTCTTGAGCCGTTCAACTAAATCTCTCACGACCTTGTCTCCTATTTTGCTGGTTGATTCACGAATCGCCACCTCTCGGTAGAACGCCCGTCGAAAAATCTCAGACAGGTTCAGTTCCTTTTGCCACTTCTCGATCGCCGGCATCTGATCGTCGGGGATGTAAATCCCAATCTTTCCCATCTTGTGGGTCTCCCATAAAAACTGTGGTAGTCGCACACACTAACCCAAAGTATACGACTATACGAACAGTTGTCAATAGGGTGTTCGCATATTATTCAGATTCGGCCACGCCGGCGGCGGCCCGGGCGCTGGGGACCGGGCTCGCCGGCGGGACCGCGTCCGCGAAGTCGCTCTTTGGCAACACGGCTTGCAACGGCGTGGTGTCGAGCCATCGCCAAATAGCATCCAGGACCACCGTGGAGTCGCGCTGCCGCAACGCCTGACGGTGTCCGATCAGGGCAATCGCACCGGCGGCAAGCAGGGCTACGCTACCGGGCTCGGGGACACTTGCCACGCGGAACCCAATGAGGATGTACTCGGTCGTCGGTTCGTAACCGGAGAAGCGGGTGTGTCAGTGCGTGCCCGTGACACTGCGTCACGCAACGGAGTGACGGGAATCGAAGCCCGCCACCCGGGACGTCAAGAGAGTCGCCGCCAGACGTGGCAATCCGCGAATGGACAAGCACCACGTGAACAGCTGGGCAAACGGCGAGCGAATGGTCAGTCTGTTCCAATAAAAAAGCCCTTCGCAGATGGGGCAGGGATCTGCAAAGGGCGATTCGCAACACACTCCGCGCAGGCGGGGCAGGACCTGAAGGCGGAGCGCGTGTGGGATGTACCCACAAACACATTTATAATCTCGCCCCCGACGCCTCGCAATACTCCCGAGCAAGATTCTTGATGGCACCTGGCCCGGCCCACTGCGGCCTCGGTCGGCGTCTACAAACGGGGGCTCCCCGGCGACGACAGCTCGCCCGACCCACCAGGTGGTTCATAATGGGGCCGGCTGGCGGTGCCGGGCCCCGGAGCCGGTTTTTGACAAGTCCGACCGTTATTTCTGCCCAAACCGCCCGATCCGAGGCCCATTTCGTCGGCAGGTGTCGCTCGAAGGGGCTGACAACCCCGATGAGCCCACTCGAGATTGAATCGATGTGTTCAGGGCAATCGTACGCCGGAAGGTCCCGAGAGCCCCGAAAATCCGTGAACGGTTACGCGGTGAGTTTGTCGGGGGGGAATTCTTGACACCACGGTTTGGGACGGTCCAAAATGCGGCATAGGACCGTTTGCCGCAGGGTGTCCCCGAAGACTGTCCATTTGAACTGGGATCGTATGACCAGCTTGGAAGAGAAAGGACAACGACTATGAAACGCGTGATCTGTAATCTGGCGGTATTTGGAGTCGTGATTGTCTGTGTTGGCTTAGCTGATCTGCCTGGTCACCCATCAAAGACTAATTCCGTTCAAGCGAGTGTGATATCGGTACCTATGGATCTGGAGCCGGGTGACCAATATCGCCTTGTGTTTCTGACTTTCGACAGGCGTTATGCAGATTCGTCGAACATCGAAGTGTATAACGGATTTGTCTCGAATGTTGCCGCGATGTCAGTCCTTGGCGACTTGAACACGACATGGAAAGCGATTGGAAGCACAGCAATGGTTGATGCGCGGACCAACACGGGAACCGATCCTTTCGTATCGGTCGGCGTGCCTATCTACCGACTGGATGGAGTGCGAATCGCGAATAACAACGCGGACCTCTGGGATGGAGAGCTATTGGCCCCAATAATCACATATGAAACGGGACTGCATCCCACCGGATCCCCTGAAGTGTGGACGGGAACAACCGTGGATGGAGCGGCTCATGTGAGTGAGTCATTGGGTAATGCGTCCACACACCGTGTCAGAATCGGCTGGTCGGCGGCCTCTGGATGGACGTGGATCAACTCCGGCGCGCGCGACTACGGGTATCTTTTCCGCTTTTATGCGATATCGGACGTACTCACTGTAGTGCCCGAACCCACGACTGCGGCCATGCTCGGCATAGGAATCAACGGTGTTGTGTTAATCGCACTCAGTAGAAATCACGTTCGTCGCAGAAGGTAGAACCTCGATGTCTCCTGGCTCAAGGACAACAATCGCCAAAACCCCGATGCGCCACCGAAGCTGTGTGGTCGCAACACTTTGAAGTAGATTCTGACGTAAACATGATGCAACTCGACGACTCAGGTGTTACATCGGGCAACACGAAACTCCGAAAATCTCCGGAGAACACACCACCTGATGCTATCTAACACGCGCTCAAGTACCCCATAGCGGAGTCGAACAAGTGCGAGATCCCTCGGGAAAAACAGGGGTTTCCATTTCGGGCGGTGCGTCAGGCAGTGCAGTCTACGCACAAACGGGCCCAGATCCCGGCTTGGCCGTAGTCGTCGAGTCATGGCCCTGCTTGTCGGAACCGGATCGGAGGGCCATACTCGACATCGTCCGCGAGGCATCGGCCCTCTTATGCATAACTGTCCGTGGCCGGAAAGCCCTCAAGACGCGAGACCCGGCGCCTGTCGACAAAAATGCCCCGCAGGGGGGCAGGGGCCTACGGGGCGACGCTTTGTGGGACCGGGGCAGCGGATCCCACCGGCCGTTATTCTGCGCGGGCGGCTGGGCGAATGCAAGCCCCCGATTAGAAAAGGAGAAGGGCCCGGCTCCGCAGTGGCCAATGGCGTCGTGGCTTGCGTCTGAGGTGGTCGCTTCAGGTGTACGCCTGTCACGTTGGACATGATCTGGGGTGGCAGCGCGGTAGACTCCTCTTTTCTACGGGCAATCGGCCGGAACACCTTGCCTTGCTTGCCCGGTCGGCACTCCCGGCTGGTTCGCCAAACTTCCGGACCGGGCGGTTGCTTCCCTCGGGTGATCCATTTTGGTAAGGTTTAAGCTATTGAGTTTTCTATTCTACAAAAGGGCACACCGGAGAGGGGGTATGATGCCTACGTCTGATGAACTCGACGAATACGAATACATCCGGATCAACAAAGCCGCCAAGTACCTCGGTGTCTGCCGCAACACACTCCGAAACTGGGGGCAAACCGGAAAGATCCCGGAGCATCGGCATCCGGTGAACAACTACCGGCTATTCAAGGTCAGCGACCTCGAAAAGCTGTTGGCCGAGACCGAAGCATCCACCACGAAGAGAAGCAACAAACCACGGTAGACGGCTGGGCCGACACTCAAAGCGCCGGCATGGCATAGGGAGACACACATGGCCAACGGAGATCTGAACTGGATTGCCGGATTCATCTGGGGCATCGCCGACGACGTGCTCCGCGACGTTTACGTCCGGGGTAAATACCGCGACGTAATTCTGCCCATGACGGTCATCCGGCGGCTCGACGCCGTGCTCGAACCGACCAAAGAGGCCGTCCTCAAGCTCGACAAGCAACTCGACAAGGCCAAGGTCGTCAACAAACACGCCGCGTTGCGTCAGGCGTCGGGCAACGCCTTCTACAACGTCTCGCCGTTCACGCTCCGCGATCTGCGTGCCCGGGCCAAGCAGCAACAGCTCAAGGCCGACTTCGAGGCCTATCTCGATGGCTTTTCGCCGAACGTCCAAGAGATTCTCGACAAGTTCAAGTTCCGCAACCAGATTCCGACGCTTGTCGAGGCCGACATCCTGGGCAGCATGATCGAGAAGTTCACCACCCACGAAATCAACCTCGGCCCCGATCCGGTCTTCGACCAAAACGGCAACGTTCGTCTGCCCGGGCTCGACAACCATGCCATGGGCACGATCTTCGAGGNNGCGAGCACTTCACCCCGCGCGACGTCGTGCGGCTGATGGCCCATCTGATTTTCTACCCCATCGCCGACGACATCCGCGACGCCACCTATCGCGTGTACGACGGCGCGTGCGGCACGGGCGGCATGTTGACCGTGGCCGAAGGGACCCTCCAACAGCTTGCCAAAGAACACGGCCGCGAGGTTTCGATCCACCTATTCGGCCAGGAGGTCCAGCCCGAAACCTATGCGATCAGCAAGGCCGATTTGCTGCTCAAAGGCGAAGGGCAGGCGGCCGAGAACATGAAGTACGGCTCGACGCTTTCTTCCGACGCCTTTCCGTCGATGGAATTCGACTTCATGCTCAGCAATCCGCCCTACGGCAAGAGTTGGAAAACCGACCTGGAGCGGATGGGGGGCAAGAAGGATCTGACCGACCCGCGTTTCAGCGTGCGGCATCAGGGTCCGTATCGCGACGAGCCCGAGGAGCTTTCGCTCATCACGCGATCAAGCGACGGCCAGCTTGTGTTTCTGGTGAACAAGCTGACGAAGATGATCAGCGACCCGAAGTCGCCGCTGGGCAGCCGCATCGCCGAAGTCCACA
>DOEZ01000388.1 GCA_003532715.1 Planctomycetaceae bacterium | reverse complement strand
GATGCCGCATGCGTCAATTGGCGAGGCGATTGACGTGCTGCGGAAACAGGATATGGCCATCAGCGCGATCCCCGAGGTCGACTCGGTCGTCGGCAAGCTAGGCCGCGCCGAGAGCCCGCTGGATCCCGCCCCGATTTCCATGATCGAAACGATTATCAATTACAAGCCCGAGTACAAGGTCGATCAAGACGGCAAGCGGCTCGTTTTCGCGCATGAAGAGCGGAATGGGCAAACCGTATTCTTGCGCGACGACTCGGGCGAATTGATCCCCGATCCCCACGGCCGTCCCTATCGCCAATGGCGGCTGGAAATCAAGACGCCGGACGATATCTGGAAGGAAATCGAGCGCGCCGCGCGGGTGCCGGGCACCACCAGCGCGCCAAAGCTGCAGCCGATCGCCGCGCGCATCGTGATGCTTCAAAGCGGCGTTCGCGCGCCCATGGCCGTCCGCATTCGAGGCAAGAGCCTCGAGGAAATCGAGCAGGTCGGCTACGCGGTCGAGAAGTTCCTCAAGGAGGTGCCGAGCATCAAGCCCGAGACCGTGGTCGCCGATCGCATTGTCGGCAAGCCGTATCTCGAGATCGACATCGACCGAAAGGCAATCGCGCACTACGGTGTGAGCATCGCCCAGGTTCAACATGTAATCGAGACGGCCATTGGCGGGCAGACCATTACGACCACGATCGAAGGGCGCGAGCGGTATCCGGTTCGCGTCCGCTATCAACGCGAGCTGCGAGACTCGATCGAAGAGCTTGGCCGGATACTGATCGCCAGTCCCGATGGAACGCAAGTGCCTTTGGAACAAATGGCCGAGATACGCTATCTGCGCGGCCCGATGGTCATCAAGTCGGAAGACACGATGCTCGTCGGCTACGTGGTCTTCGACAAACAGGACGGCCATGCCGAAGTCGACGTGGTCGAATCGGCCCGCGACTGGCTCGACCGGAAGATCGCCGAAGGCGAGTTGGAACTGCCGCCGGGAACGGAGAGGCCGACATTCATCGGCAGCTACGAGAACCAGGTTCGCTCGGCCAAGACGCTTGCCGTGGTCGTTCCCTTGGCGCTGTTCTTGATCTTCATCATTCTCTATCTGCAGTTCCGAGCCGTCTCGACTACGCTCTTGATCTTCGCGGGCGTGTTTGTCGCATGTTCCGGCGGCTTCATCCTCATCTGGCTCTACGGCGAGCCCTGGTTCGCCAATTTCGCGATCTTCGGCGTCAATATGCGAGATCTGTTTCAGATGGGCACGATCAATTTGAGCGTGGCCGTTTGGGTCGGCTTCATCGCCTTGTTGGGCATCGCCACGGACGACGGCGTGCTCGTGGCCTCTTACTTGGACCAGTCCTTTGCAGACCGTCGCACGCGTACGAAAGACGAAATCCGCGAAGCGACCGTGCAGGCGGGCTTGCGACGGATTCGACCGTGCCTGATGACCACGGCAACCACCATCCTGGCACTCTTGCCGGTACTCACCAGCACCGGCCGAGGCAGCGACGTGATGGTGCCCATGGCCATCCCTAGCTTCGGCGGAATGCTCCTCGAACTAATGACCCTGTTCTTCGTTCCCGTGACCTATTGCATGATCCAGGAATGGAGGGCAAAACTCGGAATGAAAACTTGAGTGTTTGTGTTACCCCCTCCCCCTATCTTATTGGAGATACGATCATGTCAACGTCAAGAGTCCTATTGTCCGTCGTCCTTGCCGGCACCCTCTCCGCGGGCCTAAGCGGGTGTGACCGTTCGAGCGAACGTCCGTCAACGCCCCAAGCAACCAAACCTTCCGTGAGCGATGAGGTTCCCGCGGAGCGCCAGCAGGGTCATGACACCCCAGCGGACGACCGCGAAGCTGCGTTGGCGAAGCTCTCGCCCGAGGACCGCGCCCTGGCCGAAAAGCAGAAGGTGTGTCCCGTCAGCGGCGATTTGCTTGGTTCCATGGGCGTGCCTTACAAGGTCACGGTTGAAGGTCGCGACGTGATGCTTTGCTGCCCGGGCTGCGAGAAAGCGATCAAGGAAGACCCGGAGAAGTACTTGGCGAAGCTGCCGGAGTAGCCATCCCGACGACCTCGGTGGTGAGTCGATGGCGTGCCGACGGCATCCATCTCGCCGGTGGCACGCGCCCGCCCCACCCTGTCGCCGCCCGTCGGGTCTTTCGCGTTTTTGCGACAAATCGCCCAACGATCGTTTGCCGCCCGCTCTCTGAAATGGTACAAGGGGGTCATCGTTCGCGAGTGCGCGAACGCCGGCCCCACCCCGCTCTTTCCGAACCAAGTGGCTCGTCGCCTCAGTCGGTCGCACGAACACATCCTCGAGAACAGCATCCCCGAGACAAGTCGATGGACGGACCCGCACTTGGCATTTTGCTCCACATGATCGGCGGGCTGGCGGCGGCCAGCTTCTACATCCCGTATGGCCGCGTCAAGAACTGGTCGTGGGAAGCCTACTGGCTTGTCGGCGGGGTGTTCAGTTGGATCGTCGCTCCGTGGATTCTCGCCCTGATCATCACGCCCGACCTGTTCGGCGTTCTTCGCGAATCATGGAATGCGTCTCGGACGGCGTTCGTTTGGGCCTACCTGTTTGGCGCGATGTGGGGCGTCGGTGGACTGACCTTTGGGCTGACGATGCGTTACCTGGGCATTTCGCTGGGCATGGCCATCGCGCTGGGCTACTGCGCGGTGGTCGGAACGCTCCTGCCGCCCATCGTCAAGGGTGAATTCGCCGCCATCGTCACGAGCGTCTCGGGCATCGTCATCCTCGTCGGCGTTGCCGTCTGCGTCGCCGGCATCGCCGTGACCGGATTGGCCGGCATCGCCAAGGAACGCGAATTGAACGACGACGAGAAGAAGCAGACCGTTAAGGAATTCAACTTCTGGAAGGGCCTGCTGACGGCCACGTTCTCGGGCGTGATGAGCGCGGGCATGGCCTTTGGCATCGCCGCCGGCCGACCGATCGCCGAACTGGCCGTCGAACGCGGGACGCCCGCGTTGCTCGGCAACCTGCCGATCCTGTGCGTCGTATTGGCCGGCGGTTTCACGACGAACTTCCTTTGGTGCGTCGCCTTGAACGTCAAGAACCGTTCGGCGCGCGAGTACCTCGACTTTGCCCAACCGCAACGCTGGCTGGCCAATCTGTGTTTTTCGGCCCTCGCCGGCGTCACGTGGTACATGCAGTTCTTCTTCTACGGCATGGGCGAGACGAAGATCGGCGAGTACAGGTTCTCGAGTTGGACGCTGCACATGGCCAGCATCATTCTCTTCAGCACGTGCTGGGGCATCGCGCTTCACGAATGGCGAGGATCGAGCAGTCGCACGTTCCGCTTGCTCGCCGCCGGACTGGCCGCGTTGGTTCTGTCGATGGTCGTCGTCGGCTACGGAAACAAGCTCGCCGCCGATGCTCCTCCGACAGCACCGCCGTCTCCATCATACCAAGAAACCAAGACTCGAAGCCCCGCGATCAGGCCGTTGGCCACCGATTCCTTGGCCTCTTCGCGTGCTTCGCGATGAAGAGCCGTGAATCACACGGAATCGCGTCTGTCTCGCCGCTTTAACGCCATGACCAGCCCTCACAACTGCTCGTAGGCCGCTTCGCGGTTCTTGCGCCGGGCCAGTTCGCTCGCATAGCGCCGCCCCAGCTCGT
>DOEZ01000046.1 GCA_003532715.1 Planctomycetaceae bacterium | reverse complement strand
CTCAAGAAGCACGACAACACGCGGCACCTCGAAAAGGTGATGATCCGGCAGTTCGCCATCGCCCGCTACTGGGAGCAGTTTCACCGGTACGATCCGAAATGGGTGACCACCCCGAACCTGATCGACCGGAAGCGTCCGCTATTCGACACCCTGGGCAACGCGCGTAAGGCGTACGAGACGGTGGTGCTGCACGATCCGACCGGCCCGCTGGCCGACGACGCCCTGATGGCGCTAGCGAACAGTTACTTCGTCCAGACGCGCTACGAGGAGGCGGCCGAGTACTACGATCGGCTGCGCAAGGAGCATCCGAACAGCCCACATATCATGGACGCGCATTTGTTGCTCGTGAAGAGCAAGCAATTGCTCTACCAGGGTTCGCTCTACGACGCTTCGCCGTTGAAGGACGCCGACGAGGCGGCCGAGCAAACGCTTCGCCAGTTCGGCGTCAAGCTTGGCGAGGAGCAGGCTCGGCTGATCGACCTTCGCAACAAATTCGAGCGCGAAATGGCCGAGCGCGACTGGGCCATGGCTCAATTCTACGAGGGCAAGAAACTCTACGGCTCGGCGCGAATCTACTACGGCTATATCATGAAGGACTACCCAAGCACCGAGATGGCCAAGGCGGCTCAAGAGCGTCTTGAGGCCATCAAGGACTATCCCGACAAGCCGCCGAATCACTTCAAGTTCCTGACCGACCTGTTCCCCGAAAGCCAATGACGCAACCGAATCCCGAGCGCAAGCGAGCGGGCCGTGCATACAGAACCGAACCCCGAGCGTAAGCGAGCGGGCCACGGATACGCACTGATTCTCGCACAACGACACGAAACGGCGGCCCACTTCCTGAGCGGAAATGCGACCATGAATCACTCGCGAGACAAACATACTCGGGCTCCACTGGCGAATCGGGCACCACGGGCGTCTCGCCAGTGTTTGGTCGTGTCGGTGGTCGGTCTCTTCTCGGTGCTGTTGCTCCCTGGCTGCACGGCCTATCAGATCGGCAACGAGTCGCTCTACCCGGCGCATATCCGGACCGTCTATGTTCCGACGTTCGACACGGCCAGCTACCGGCGCGACTTGGGCGAGCGGCTCACCGAGGCGGTAATCAAGGAAATCGAACTCAAAACGCCCTACAAGGTGGTAAACACACCTGACGCCGACAGCGTGCTGACGGCGTATCTCGTGAGCGAGGGCAAGCGAGTGGTGGCCGAGAACCGCTACGACGATCCTCGCCAGATTCAGGTGAACATGCAGATCCAGGTCAACTGGATCGACCGCCGCGGCCAGCCGATCGGTCCCGGCGGGGCGATCGAACTGTGCCAAGACCCCCTGATGATCACCGCGCAGGCCGACATGGTGGCCGAAGTGGGCCATTCCGACGCCACCACGCAGCAGAAGGCCATAAGCCGGGCGGCCGAACAGATCGTTGCCATGATGGAAGCGCCCTGGTAGACTGACGCGCATGGCAAAGCATCCCGTCGGCGCATTGGACCTTTCGCTCGGCTGCGTCCCTCGCGCGGCCGTTTGGCGGCTGCGCGACACGACGCTCCGGTTCGGCCGAATGCCACTGCTGATGGGCATCGTCAACGTCACGCCCGACAGTTTTTCGGACGGGGGGCGTTTTGTCGAGACCTCGGCGGCCGTCGAGCACGCCTTGGGCTTGGTTGCCGCGGGAGCCACGATTCTCGACGTCGGCGGCGAGAGCACGCGGCCCGGCGCCGCGCCGGTCGACGCCGACGAGGAGCTGCGCCGCGTCATGCCGGTGGTCGAGCGGTTGTGCGCCGAGACCGACGTCGCCGTGTCGATCGACACCGCGAAAGCGCGCGTCGCGCGCGAGGCGGTCGCGGCCGGGGCCCAAGCAATCAACGACGTGACCGCCTTGACCGGCGACGCCCGCATGGTTCAGGTCGCCGTCGAAACAGGCGCGGGTGTGTGCGCGATGCACATGCTCGGCTCGCCCGGCTCGATGCAGGACGATCCGCGTTACGACGACGTGGTGGCGGAGATTCGCAATTACCTGGCCGCGCGGCGCGACTGCCTCATGGCAGCCGGCGTCGAGCGCGAGCGGATTTGCCTCGACCCGGGCATCGGCTTCGGCAAGACGACCGAACACAACCTGCGACTGTTGAGCCGGATCGAGACGTTCCACGCGCTAGGTTGCCCGGTGCTGGTCGGCCCGTCGCGCAAGGCGTTCATCGGCCGCGTACTCGGCCGGATGGAGGCCGACCGAACGGCCGGCACGCTCGGCGTGGTCCTCGCGTTGGCCCTGGCCGGCGTGCAGATCGTCCGCGTCCACGACGTGGCTGCGGCAAAACAAGCATTAACGCTGTTCGAAGCAGCACGAACCAACATGTAAGGCGTGATCACAACGGTAGGACGCGCGCCGAATTGTAGGGTGGGTCGAGCTTCGCGAGCCCCACCAAAATTGGGCCTGCGTTTGGTGGGGCTCGCGGAGCTNNGAACCAAGGAGCTTCCCCATGGCCACTGCCGAAAACGACGACCTGATGGCCTATTGCCTCGACGTGGCCCAACGAGCGCGTCGCGCGGCCGGCGAGCTAACTCAGGTGACCGGCGCTCAGAAACAGCAATGGCTCCGCCGTAGCGCGCAACTGTTGCAGGAACGCTCGCTCGCGCTGACCGAGGCCAACCATCTGGACATCAAGGCCGCTCCCGACTTCGGGCTGAGCGACGCTCAGGTCGATCGCCTGCGGCTCACGCCCGAGCGCATCGAGGCCATCGCCCGGGCATTGCGCGAGATTGCCCTCTTGCCCGACCCGGTCGGCGAGGTCATCAGCAGTTCGGTCCGCCCCAACGGCATGGACGTGCAGAAGGTCCGCGTGCCGTTGGGCGTGATCTTCTTCATCTACGAATCGCGGCCGAACGTGACGGCCGACGCGGCCGCGCTGTGCGTGAAAAGCGGCAACGCCGTGATCCTTCGCGGCGGTAAGGAAGCGGCCCATTCGAGCGGCGCGATTGCCCAGATCATGGCCGAAGCGGCCGCCGAGGCGGGGCTGCCCGCCGACGCCATCCAACTCGTGGCCACGGCGAACCGCAAGGCGGTCGGCCATTTCCTGAATATGCCCGAGTACATCGACGTGGCCATTCCGCGCGGCGGCGAGGGACTCATTCGCCACGTCACCGACGAAGCAAAGATGCCGGTCATCAAGCATTTCGCGGGCAATTGCCACGTCTATCTCGACCGGTCGGCCGATCCGGAATTGGCCCTGCGGCTGGTCGTCAACGCGAAAACACAGCGGATGGGCGTGTGCAACGCGGCCGAGTCGCTCGTGGTCCATGCCGACGCCGCCGGCGCGCTGTTGCCCGCCGTCGGCCGCGCACTGGTTGAAAAGGGCGTCGAGCTTCGGGCATGCCCCCGGGCAAAGAAGCTGCTGCCGAAGGCCGTCGACGCGACCGACGACGATTTCGGCGCGGAATACCTGGGCCCCATCATCTCGATCAAACTGGTCGATTCGCTCGACGAGGCAATCGAACACATCAACCGCTACAGTTCGAAGCACACCGAGGCGATCGTCACGCGCGATTACAACGCGGCCCGCGAGTTCGCCACTCGCATCGACAGTTCGGCCGTGATGATCAACGCGAGCACGCGGCTCAACGACGGGGGCGAGTTCGGGCTGGGCGCCGAGATCGGCATCAGCACCGACAAACTGCACGCCCGAGGACCGTGCGGGCTCAACGAGTTGACCAGCTATAAATATATCTGCTATGGCAGCGGACAATTGCGCGAGTAGCCGCGATGAAAAAAGAGAAATTGACGCGCGCCGAAATCGAAACGCTGCTCGGAGCGAAATCGTCGGACAACTCGGTCGACGCTCCGGCGGCGGCCGAGGAAGTCGAGCGAATCGGCCGCGCGCTGGCCGGCGCGTTGGTCGAGTTTCGCGTCGAACTCGCCCGGACGCGCGTCACGGCCGCCGAGGGNNGGGCGACATTATCACAACCGACCAGCGCGTCGACCGCCCTCTGGCCGTCGAGGTCGACGGCCACGTGGCATTCCACGTCCGCCCAGGCACGCACGAAGGCCGCAAAGCGGTGCGGATCGAGAGACGTTTGGAGTAAGGCGACTAAACATTCGCTTCGCAGACATCTATCGACGGAAGAAGCTCGCACGAATTCCGTCAATCGCATAACCCCACGAACTCCTCCACCGTAATGTCGGCTGCACGAATCACACTGCGGAGCGTGCCGCGATGAACGGGCACGGAAAGAACGTACCGATGCCCCGCCTTCTCCATGATGTGGTGGCTTCCCTGAATCCGAACCACCGAGAACCCCAGCTTCTCGAACGCTCTTATGGCTTGTCTGCCATCAACGGCCGGCAGGCTAGGCATCGACCAGGATCCAACGCTCCACCGCATCGGTCGGCTTCTCTTCGGGCCGCGCGAGCCAGGGAACTTCGCTCCCGCGCGTCCGATACACCGACAAGGCGCCAATAAACGCCTCCTTGATATTCTCGACGGCACGGTTCAACGTCGAACCGTGGCTGGCTATGCCCGGAAGGTCCGCCAGCCATACGGAATACCGACCGTCGTCTTCTCGAAGTAAGTAGATGCGGCACTCGTAGGTGAATTTCGGAGGATTGGAGAGATCGGAAAGAGCGGTCCACTCAACCGACGTTGGTTGAACCTCTTCGCCCTTCCTTTCCTCAATAATGGACATGAGATGCTACCTTTCGGCTTCGATCACGTTCTTCACCACAACACGATGCGCCCCAATTACTTCATCCTCGCAGAGAAGCTCAAGGGCATAGACGCCCGGCGTGGGCGGCAACGTCGGCACGGGCAGAAACACTTCCACGATGTCAATCGGCGAATTCGAAGTCACTGCAAAGCTACCGGTCTCAAAAAGCGCCAAGTGCGTTTCCAGCGACACATAACGCAGCTTCAACTGGATTGTGTTTCGCACGTCCGTCAGGCTGATGTACACGTACGGCGAGCCGGAACGCTCGACGTCGGGCAGCGATAATATCTGGCGCTGCAGTTCAGTCGTGGGCTCGGCCGGCGTCTCGATGTCGTGGCTATCCTTGGGTTGCCTCACCAGCAGCGTGTGGAAAATCCCCGCCACGATCTTCTTGCCGGTTCGCTTGTCCTGATAGACGTAGTCGGCAAGTAGAAGTGCTTGAAGAACAGGCTTCAGCATGAGACGCTCCAAGTTTGCCCGAGTAATCACCCACTGCCTTATAGTACCATGGACCCCCAGAGGCGTCAAAACGAGTATCGAGTCCGGCGAACTTATCGACAAACGCGACGCGATAATCGCGGCTCTTCACGAGAAAACAGTCCATTCCGTCTGAAGGCGGGGCTGTGAACAGGCCCTGGCAGTTCTTCCCATCGTCATCCACATCCAGCCACGAGCAAGCTCTTCTTCACGGCTTCGTGAATGCACTTCACCCCCCATGAGTGTATTGCCGGCATTGTCAGTACCGTTCTTGCATCTTGTCAGACGCCGATGGCATCGGGTATACCGTCAGTAATGACTCGGCTGGCAACTCGGCCCAACCGTGCGTGCCAGTCGCAGACGAGTCGCTGATTCTGATCCATGGGGCGTGCGCACGCTAATGCCACAGCAAGAGGAAGAAGCCATGAAACGGAACCCATTCAAACAGGCGTCCGGGTCGAACGGCGGTGCGGTGCGTGAGATCGTCAACGCCATCCTCGTCGCGGTATTTCTTGTCGCAACGATCGGTGCGTTCGCCAGTCGCGCATCGGCCGCCGATGCAATTCCCAAGCCCGATCTGGACAGCCTGCCGGTGGTCGATTCGTCGCTCGTGCCGATGCGGGCCGTGACGCGAGGACCCAAGTTTCACTGGTTCGGCTATTACAACAAAGACCAGATTGATTCGACGGGGCGTTACCTGCTGGCCATGCAAGTCGACTTCGAACACCGTTCGCCCACGGCCGACGACAAGGTCACAATCGGCATGGTCGATCTCGAGGATGGCGACCGGTGGATCGAGTTGGCCGAGTCGCGGGCATGGAACTGGCAACAAGGATGCATGGTGCAGTGGCGACCCGGCTCGGCCACCGAAGTCCTCTTCAACGATCGCGACGGCGATCAGTTTGTCTGCCGCGTGCTCGACGTGAAGACCGGCAAAACCCGCACGCTGCCCATGCCGATCGAACACGTCACGGCCGACGGCAAGCGGGCCGTTTGCTCGGACTATCGGCGGATTCAGTACATACGGCCGGGCTACGGCTATGCCGGCCTGCCCGATCCGAATCGCGATATTCTGGCGCTCAACGACGTGGGCGCCTGGGTGATGGACATGGAAACGGGCGAGACCCGGCTGGTCGTTTCGATCGCCCAACTCGTCGCGATTCCCTATTCGAACGCCACATCCAAAGATAAGCACTATTTGAACCATTTCGAATGGAACGCGGACGGAACGCGGTTTCTGATGTTCAATCGCTGGGTGGGCGGCGTGCCGGGGCAACCAACCCGGGTGTTCACGGCGGCCGACACACGGCCCCAAGGGAAGGATGGACAAGCCATCCATGGCACACGGGACACTGGACAAGCCAACCGCGACAGCGACGTGCGGTTGCTCTCCAAATGGGGCGCGTCGCATTGGGTGTGGCGCGATGCGGAGCACGTGCTGTTCTGGGGCTTGGGCGGCTACAAGCTCTACAAGGACGACGGATCGGGCCAGCCGAAGGAGACCCTGTGGATCGCCCCCAACGGCCACGAATCGTACATCCCCGGCACCGAGAACCAGTGGTTGGTGACCGACACGTATCCGCGTGGCCCGCGACGCGAACAGACGCTCTACCTGTTCCATCTGCCGACAAGCCGGGTCGTCGTGCTCGGGCGATTCGCTTCGCCGAAGGAATACAGCGGCGAGTGGCGATGCGACCTGCATCCGCGCGCAACGCGCGACGGCAAACACATCGTCATCGATTCGCCCCACGGCGGCGACGGGCGACAGCAGTATCTGTTCGACATCGGCCGATTGGTCGGCGAGGGACGAAACGGCGACTGACGCCGCCGGAAGGTCCGGGCTGTAGGATAGCCGCCCTCGGCTGTCACAGGCAACGCAATGTACGACCGCCGCCCCCGGCTGTCGCGGGCAACTCTTGGCCGAACCACCCCGTCCTACCCGGTTCGCAACCGCCCGGACGACCCGGTGGGATTCCCTGATCGACACGTTGCGTGTTTCCGTTCGAGTTTGCGCGGTTGATCCAGCCGCGACTCGCCGCATGGCATCTTCGCCAAACACGTCACGAGCGGTCGCCCCCGGAGCAACTTGCTTCGAGCGAACCCGGTCGGACCGAAAATCGCTCGTCCGCGAACCGATAGTGAAGAAGAAGCGCCGGTCCCCCGAAAAACATGACCGGGTTGTGTTACTTTCACGAAAACATGCGGCCAGCAGCGGAGTGTTGCCATGAACCGAGGAGCCAAAATCGCGTTGGCCTCCGCGGTTTTGTTATTCGGCGTCGCGGCTGCCTTCGTGTATCGTCATCCGTCGCCCCCACCGACGAGCACGAAGCCGACGCGGCACGATCAAATGGCACTGCGCCAGTGGCGCGAGCCGGCCGACTTGCCGCCGTTGCCCCCCGTCCGTGTCGCCGAAATGTCGCCGCCTCGGCCGGGGCGAACGGAGCCGCGAGCCGCGTTGGCCGAGACGAAGCCTCCGCCGATGCTGTCGCCCGAATACCCGTTGCCGAGCAACTCTCCCTTGCGTGGCTGGGAGGGCGTTCCGCCGTACCAACTGCCCGAACCGGCCGACAGCAGACCGGCCTTGCGAATCCACAAGGTGGCCGACGGCGACACGCTGCCCCTGCTGGCCGAACGGTACTTGGGCAGCGTCGATCGCATCGGGGAAATCATCGAGGTGAACCGCGACGTTCTGACTTCACCCGACGCGTTGCCGATCGGCATCGAGCTGCGCATCCCACCGCGATCGACCAGCGGCGCGGCGAAACCCTACTTCCTTCCCGAGCAACCCTTGGTGCCGGTTCGGCCGTGACGTCGGGGCGTCGCGATGCGAGAAAAGTTTGGAGTCGCCCACGACCGATCACGGCCGCGGCGATCGCTTTGCCCAGGGAACCTTCTGATCGGCCACGCGGACCTTGAGAAACGCGGCGATCCACTGCGGCACCTGGAGGGTGCGTTCGCCGATGAGATTGGCCCCCTGCCGGCTCGTTGCCAAGGGTAGATTCCAAAGGGTCCGGTCGACCTGCTCCTTCGCATCGGCCGTGGGATGGGCTCGCTTGAGGATGTTGTAAATGCGTCGAGCGTCGCGAGCGACCTGCTTGTCTTCGTCGCCGTACACGAGCATCGTCGCGATTCGGCCGTGGATTTGCGGCAGGTCGAGCATCGGCTTCACGCCGAGCGCGCGGAACGACCACGCCGGCGAGACCAACACGATCGCCTTGACGTCCTGTCCCTGCTTGCCGGTCGCCAAGGGCGGCCAACTCCAATCAATGCGAGCCCACTCCAGGGCGATCACGCTCCCCATCTCCGAGCCGACCAGGCTGAGCTTGTCGATGTTTAGCTCGCCAACGTCGTTCTTCGTCACGAGGAACTTTTTGCACGCCTCGACGTCGTAAGTCGCCATGGCGTTGAAGTCTCGAACGGTCAGCGACTTCGCGTCCAACAGTCGCGTCGTTCCGCGGACTCGCGTGCTGTCGCCGTGTCCACGCAGGTCGGGCACAAGCACCGCATGGCCCTGCCGCTGAAGAAACGCGGCCAACACCGCGAAGTCTTTCCGGCTCCCCTCGTGTCCGTGCAACACAATCACCGGAACCGAGTCTTTTCCCTTCGTGCCGGGCAAGAAGGTCGCCTTCAACATCACCCCGTCTTGCGTCAACAGATCAACCACCTCTTCCGGCGGCAAGGGCTCTTCCTCGGGCTTGGCCGTCTGCTTGGCGGGTTTCGCGTCCGGTCGGGCTTGCGATCGGGCTTCCGGCGTCCATGCCGCGACGGCGGTCAGAACCAACACAAGGGACAGCAACCGAACAACGTCGCGGGCTGGTGGAATGGGCCGAATGCACATAATTGGGTACCTCAACGAACGAGATGGGACGAGAACCAAATCGCCAAACCAAGCCCCCCTTTCATCGTAGGCCGCCGAATGCCGGGCGTCAACGCGGCAATCTCGCTGGACCGGGGGCGCGCAAAAGCACCCCCCGGTCGCAACCAGGGGGTGTTTCAGGGTTTGTGTTCCGACGCGACGACTATTTCGGATTCCGCCCGCGAGCCGGCTCCCGTTGGTTTCGACAGTGTCCATTCGCGCGGGACGCGACGTTAATCGAACGCGGCCGCGTCGGCGGCGAAGCTGGTCCGATGGTCGTGGGAGTGGAATGTGCGGGAGATTTCGTCGGCAAGCTTCCCGATGTATTGACGCCGGAACTGCGCTTCCTGCTTGTCGGAGGTCGGAACGCCCGTGTTCGGCGGCCACGCCGACTGGACCGACGGTTTGTTGAAGACGACGTCGCCCGTCTTGCAGTCGACGACCTTGATTTCGTAGTTGGCCGTGCCGCGATAGAGCGTCTGGCCCTGGTAGATGCTGAATCCGAACAGGTCGATGCCGACGACCATGTCGGCGTTGAATGCCCGGCCGATTTCGGCGTAGTCGTCGCTTGCGTTGGCGTCGAGCCATTCGTCGACCTTCTGGCTGTCGACGACCTTGATCCGCGACACGTTCTGCCGAAGGCGTTTCGCAACCTCGCGCGAGATCAGCTTCGAGGCGTTCATGCTGCTGTACTGCTGCTCGACCAAAGGCCGGCAGACCACCACCACGTTCTTGCCCTTCAATGCCTTGGATTCGGCCGGAGTGTCGGCGTAGCCAAGCAAGTACATGCCGGTCAGCAACGGGCCCGTGCAACCGAGCGAAACAGTCAGCAGAATCAACAGAGCCATGAGACTGGCGGAGTGGAGGGCAAACGGTTTCATCCTTGAATTCCTTGACGGAAGAGTGAGGAGACGAGTGTGTTTCGTGTGTCACCGCCGCCTGGCGACGGATGCGCTGGGTTGCCTGCGAAGTTTCAGTCTCGTCCGGAGTCTCGCGCAATCGGCGATCATCCGCCGCAAAGCCGGACGACCCAGCCGATCACCATGATCGTCGCGATGCCGGCCATGATCAGGGCCACGCGAGGTCCGCTCGGAACCCACAGCAGCCACCGACCCGACGCCGACGACGCGAGCAGCCACGGCCCCACCAGGGCGCACAACACGGCCAGCAGAGCGCCGCCCGCGTTCGCCCGCAAGGCGTCGCGCCAACAGCCGCGAACCACGCAGGCAAAGGCCGTCGTCGAGCCGCAACTCGGACACGGGCGTCCGAATAGCATCTCGAACGAGCACGGAGGCAAACCCAGTTGCTGGTGCGTCCCGTACCCACGCTCGCTTGGCTGCAAAAACAAGGCAATGACCAGCGGGCACAAAAAGCCGACGCCCAGCACGGCCGCGATCCATCGCTGCCGACCAAAAAGGTGTCGATTCAAAGGTGCTTCGGGCTGCGTCACGTTGGATCAACCGAGTGAGGTGCGGAGAATACCGAGAAGCGGGAGCGCCAGCAAGAGCGATTCTACGGCAAACGCCCCCGAAGGGGCAGGACGGCCACTTTTCCCCGGTTCATAGCCCCGCCGGAGTGGGGCATTGCCGCCGAAACGTAGAAGCGGCGTCTCGCCGCTTTCCGTCCACATCGGCATCGCGGGGCTTTTTGTCTGTAACCGAACGGCGACCCACCGTGTATAAACAACTAGTACGACCCCTGCCGCCAGACACACCCCCCGGACAGGTATTTTCCATGAGACTTTGCGTTTTGTTCTTGGCGACCGTTCTCTGCCTGGCCGCCTCGGCCCGCGCCGACCAGTTCGATCCGCGACACGTCTCGGCCGACGCCCAATGGCTGGCCCATCTCGACGTCGAAGCGCTTCGGACCACCCAAGCGGCCGACCAGTTCCTCAAACCCTGGCTGACCTCGGATCGGGCCGGGCGCGAATTAAAGAACATCCGCGAGGCGATCGGCATCGACCTGACCAACGATCTGCACGGCGCGACGCTCTACGGGGTGCCCTTCGAGCCGCGCCGAGGCGTCGTCGTGGCGCGAGCGAACCTGATCGAGTCGGTCTTCGTCGGGTTCCTCGCCAACCAACCCGACCACAAGATCGCGAAATACCGGAATCACGAACTGCACTCGTGGACCGATCCGCATCACAAGGGGACGTTGTTTGCTTGCGTGTGTCAGCCGCCCAAGGACGAGGCCGCGCCGTCCGCCCAGGCCGGGTCGCTGGTGGTCATTGCCCATCATCAGGCCGACATGCACAAGGCGCTCGACGTGCTCGACGGCACATCGCCCAACTTGGCCGAATCGAAATCACCCTTGGCCTCCGAGATTCGGGCGGCAACCGAATCGAGCCGGCCCATCGTGACGATCGGTGTCTGCGGCCTGGGCAAGGCCGACCTGCCGCTCAAGTCGCCCGTCGTCCGCCAATGCGAGACGCTGGCCATGGCCCTGGGCGAGGACGACGGCCGGGTAGTGCTTCACGCGAGGCTCGTGGCTGACTCGGAGGCCGCCGCCGCCGACATGGAAAACGTCGTTCGCGGATTGGTGGCGTTGGGTCGCCTTTCGGCCGAATCGAACGAGGCCATGCGCAAGGTGCTCGACGCGGTGACGTTGTCGATCGAGCAGCGCGCGGTGGTCATGAAATGGCGAGGATACGTTCTCGACGTTCTCCAAGCCTCCCAACAAGAGTGGATCAAACACAACATGCCCCGTTGACCCCGACGCACGACGTGACACGAACTCGCGCATCCTCGGGACGCATTGCGATAGACATGCCGGAATCAATAACGCCGACATCCTCGCCCAAGAGCGATGAAGAACTGGCGGTCCTGGCTTGCCGGGGCTCGCGGTCCAGCTTCGAGGAATTGGCGCGCCGCCACCAAGTGCCCTTGTTGCATTTCCTGCGGCAATGGACGACGGCCGAGGAGGCCGAGGATCTGACTCAGGAAGCCATGATACGAGCCTACGAGAACCTGGAACGTTATCGTCCGGATGCAAAGTTCAAGACGTGGTTGTTCACGATCGCGAGGCGGTTGTGTTTGAACCTGAAGCGGCGGCGACGGCCCGAGGGACGCTCCGAGGCCCTGTCGTCGCTGGTCGCGGCGAGCGAGCCGGCCGAGGAGGTCGCCGCGGCCGAGGACCGCCGGTGGCTGTGGCAATTGGCCGGCGATATCCTAGGCGAGCGCGAACGGACCGTATTGTGGCTCTACTATGCCGAGGACATGCCGGTCAAGGAGATCGCCCGCGTGGTCGGTCGGTCGCCGTCGGCGGTCAAGACGATGCTGTTTCGCTCGCGGCGAAAGTTGGCCGAAAAAATGGATCCCGCCGAGCATGGCCGTACCATCCGCGGCGAACGTCCACGATAGGCGGAGAAGTTAGCCACGGATGAACACGAATACACACGGATTACAGAATGTAGGGTCGAGTTCCGCAACCAAGTAGGGTGGGTCGAGCTCCGCGAG
>DOEZ01000289.1 GCA_003532715.1 Planctomycetaceae bacterium | reverse complement strand
GGAGGCACGTTGAAGAAGCCGCCGCCAAAACCACCCATGCCGCCCATGCCGCCCATGCCGGCACCCTTGCCGGTTTGCGCGTCGCCCGACTCGATCCGGCGGATCACCTCGGCGATTTCGTCGTGGGTCTCGCGGGTCTGTTCGATAATCAGGACGGCTCGCTCGATGGCCAACGTCGCGGCTGCCGGGGTGTCCTTCGCGGCGGCTTGCGCCAATTGCCCCTTGTCGCTGAACAAGTCGGGCGGAGAGGCCACCAGGGTGATCTCGCCCGGCGCGTCGGGACGGCCGGAACGGTCGGACGACTTCCACGAGTCGGGTCGCACCAGTTGCGGCAGCAGCGTCACGAGATCGGCGGCGACGTGCGCGTGCAGACGATAGTAGACGGTGATGACTTCCTTGGGATCGACGACTTCCCGGGCGCGAGGCCGCGACGACCGCAAGGCCGCGCGGTAGGTTTCGAGCAGGTCGAGGACTTCCATGAGCACGCTTTCCTGGTTATAGACGACCAGGGTTCCCGATTTGGCGAATATCATCGCGCCTTCGCCGCCATTTTCCTGCCAGCAACCGGGCGACGTCTTGGTGGTCAGCGCATCGGACAAGGCCGCGGACTCCTCCTCGTCGCGGCACAGATCGCGTACGTCGAAGACGGCCGTCTTGCGATGGGCCTCGGCGGTCTTGGGACCGGTGATCCACAGCACTCCGTCACGCAGAATCCACGTTAGCTTGAGATTGGCCGTCAGCGCTTGGAGCACGGTTCGCAGCTTGCGATCGGCCAGCTTGAGCGTGATCGGCTCTCGCTCGCGGATGCGAAGCTCGCGCAGGGCCGGCCGATCGAGTCGCAGGTCGACGCCCGCGTCTTCGGCCAGCTTTCGGACGGCCGCTTCCAGCGGGGTATCGACGAACGCCACGTTGACGTTTTCTTCGAGCTTCCTGCGCAACGCCAAGTGTTCGGTCGGATCGAGGACGAACGTTTGGCGGCCATGTTGGCGCAGAGCGGCCAGGAGTCCTTGCACTTTTCTCTGTAGCTCGTCGGTCTGGCGGACGAACAGCACGTCGCCCAGGATATCGGCCGTACCTTCTCCGCCGTATTCCGCCCACGTTTCGTAGTCCAACGTGGTCATGATGACGTCGATCAGCTCGCCCTGGTCGTAGCCCGCGTCGAGCAGATCGCCCACATTGTGAGGAACGGTGACGCGTCGGCCGTCGGCCTCTTCGGCCGACGTAAGGTGCAAGATATCGTCCTCGAAGTACCAGGCCAGCCCGAGCGAGCGGAGCCGGTTCAGCAACAGGTAGATCGGCGCGTTGTCGAGGCGGTCAGAGACGGGTTCGCTCGGGGCGACGCCGATTTCGGACAGCGCGGCTTCGTCGAGCAGGACCACGAGCTTGCATTCGGCGCGGAGCCAGTCGATCAGTTCGCGGAGCGAGGAGTCGGTGAAATTGACCGTTGCCCGGGCGGCCAGTTTGGCCGGGATGAGCGCGGCGGGGTCGATCGTCTTCGGTTCGTCGGCAATCACCGGCAAGCTCGGCGGCGCGGCTTCGTCGGCCGCTCGGAGCATGGCCGCGGACGACAGAAGGAACCACGAGAAAACACAGACGCGACCGATCGCGAGACCTCGAACGTGCAAGAGACCACCCATGACCCTCTCCTCTTCTGAAAAGACGTTTCGTGTTCCGCCTGCCCAATGCAACGCCCACGCGCCGCGGAAAAGCGGAGAACCAACGCGAGCAAAAGCCGCCGGCGAATCCGGCGGGTCGTGTTCCAAGGAATACGTCCCATTCTAATCCCGGGCCGAGACGGTTGGAAGTTTTTGAACCGGGGCGTTTGAGGGAATTCTGGATGGATTCTGGGACGGGAACGGTCGCCCGGGGAGCGGATCAAACCGAAGCTCGACCGTAAGGGAGCGGGCAATTCCAAGCAGAACCCCGGCCGTGACGAGAGCGGGATATCGGACGGATTTCTGGCCGTCATGGTGACAGGCTCAAGACACACCCCCCAGAGGAGGCGCAGTGAGGCGATCGTCGTTACCGCGAATCGGGAATTGAAAAAGAGCGGATTTTGCGGTATCAAGGGACTATATGCACCAGGAGAGATGGGGGCGCGGGGGCGGTGGTCTGCCATCCGACGCCCCGTGGCAATGAACCGACCATCATCGGACGATAGAATGGTCAAGGACGCGGTTTTTCGACGACGTCAACACCTCAACACTTGTGGCAAAATCGGAGACGAGCCATGCCGAGTCAATGGAGAGAAGTTGTCCGATTGCGATTTTGTGGAGAGCGATTTCGCGATCATGCGCTCGATCTGTCGGCGATTACCGAACTCCGACAATTCCAGGAGATCGTGGCGGAGACCGCGAAGGCGCTTTGGCGATCCGCGCATCCGGACCGGGAGCGCCTTCCGGCACACTTCGAAGAGCGAACGCGTCTGTGTTTGCGACGGATTGAGGATGGCAGCGCCACCGCGCCTTTGGAGGTTTATATCGAGCCGGACGAGCAGTGTGAGTTTTGGGACTCCGAGCCGATCGAACTCAATGAGGCCATTGCACTGACGTATCGGGTTCTGGAGTCGGTTGGAGCCGGCCGGGAAATCCCGGAAGAGTTTCCAAGGCGATTGATTCCGACGATAGCCGATTGGGGAAGGACGCTTCGCGAAGGGGACGAGATTGAGTTGCAGACGACGGGCGATGTGTTGCCCGTGCGTGTGAATCAGGCCTTGCGGAAGCGTCTGACGTCGTATGTGGAACGACCGCAGTCAACGGTCGTTGAATTGACGGGCGAGTGTGTTGAGGCGGACATTCGACACGGGCGATTCCAGATATGGATTGACCCGCAAACGTCCGTCCAGGCCACTTTTGACGCCACCCAGGAGGACTTGGTTACCTCGGCACTGAAAGAACACCACTCCGTTCGCATTCGAGTGCGTGGCGCGGCGGACTTCTCGCCGGATGGCAAAGCAAGCCGGTTCACGAACATCGAGTCGATGGAGTTGGTTGCCGTTGAAGACGAACCGTTCGACCTTGCATCGCCGGGAATCGAGGAGGAGTTGTCGGCCATTTGGGCCGATGTTCCCGCCACCGAATGGGCTCGGTTGCCGGTAGACTTGACCGACAATCTTGACGAGTACCTCTATGGGGCAGCGGAGTAATGCGAAAGGTATTTGCCGATACGGTGTACTGGATAGCGATAGTCAAGCCGGGCGATTCCCATGCGGCGGTGGCTCAAAAGGCGCGGAGATTGCTTGGATCATGCATCATCGTGACCACGGACGAGGTTCTCTCCGAGTTCGTAACCGCGATCGGGACGAAAGGCGGGCCGGTACTCCGCGCGAAGGCCGTCGAAACGGTCAAGAGAATTCTCGCCAATGCGAACGTGCGAGTCGTGATGCAGTCGCGGGAGTCCTTCCTGAATGCCTTGGAGCTATTCTCTCAAAGGCCCGACAAGGGATATAGCCTGACGGATTGCTCCTCAATGAACGTGATGAAGGCAGAGAAGATCGCGGAAATCCTGACCAACGATCATCATTTTGAGCAGGAAGGCTTCAAGATACTGATCGATCCGCGGTGAGACACGATTCAGAATGACCCGAACATGCGACCGGGAGTGGTCAACGGGCGCGACGACCGTGCGGTCATGGCAGCCGTTGTGTCTGTCTGGTAGCGTTTCTATCCGATACGGCGCTATCGTCGCCGAAGCAAGTTGTTGCCCGACCTTGATGGGAGAATCCAAACCATGGTTTTCGCGTGGGCCTTTATTCTGGCGGTCGTCTTGTTCGCGGCGTGGGTGTTGACGCTGTTGGGCATGCCGGGTAATTGGCTGATTGTGGCGGCCGTCGCGGTTTATGTATTGTTGATGCCCGCCGCGTCGCCGGTCGCGGTCGGCTGGGGCGTGGTTGTCTGGCTGGTCGTGTTGGCCACGTTGGGCGAACTGCTGGAATTTCTGGCCGGGGCGGCCGGGGCGAGTCGGGCCGGGGCCAGCCGTCGCGGAGTGCTGCTGGCGCTGGTCGGTTCGTTGGTCGGCGCGGTCGTCGGCCTGTTCGTGGGGCTGCCCATTCCGATCGTGGGTTCCATGGTCGGCGCGGTGCTTTTCGCGGGTCTGGGGGCATTCGCCGGGGCCGTGCTGGGTGAACAGTGGAAGGGACGCAACTTGGACGAGAGCCTTCGCGTCGGCCAGGCGGCCTTTTGGGGACGGCTGCTGGGCACGGTCGCCAAAACGGCTGTCGGAGCGGCCATGGTCGCTGTTACACTGGTGGCGCTGGTTGTTGGTTGAGGTTCGCATGGGTGCCAGCGACGGCTTGTCCGTTGCTGTCCAGCGTCCCAGGGGTGGGCAAGCCACCCCTGCCACCCTGGCGGTCGTTGGCAATGCGTGGTTGAATAAGATCACTGCACTCGCCGCCTTGCTCGCCCTCGCCGACGAGGGGTTCTCTCGACTCGCGTTGACGCATCGGG
>DOEZ01000397.1 GCA_003532715.1 Planctomycetaceae bacterium | reverse complement strand
GAATTGCTGCGTGCGCGTTTGCTCAACACAGTGGCCGAGTGGTCCGGCGGCGAGCCCCCGCGCGTTCTTGAGGGAACTCACGATCTGGACCATGCCGCGGCGCGCGGCGCGGCCTACTACGGCTGGGTGAAGCAATCGGGTGGAATGCGCATTCGCGGTGGAACGGCCCGGGCCTACTATGTCGGCATTGAAACGGCCGGTCTGGCCGTTCCCGGCGCGCCGCGTCCCCTCCGGGCCCTATGCGTCGTCCCCATCGGCATGGAGGAAGGAACCGAAACCGACGTGCCGTCGGACGAGATTGGTCTGGTCGTCGGCCAGCCGGCGCAATTCCGGTTTTTCGGCTCGTCGACTCGGCGGCAGGATCGACCCGGCGATGTCCTGGCAAGATGGAACGAAGGCGAACTCGTCGAAACCGACCCTCTGGAAACGACGTTGCCGGCCGACGAGACGATCGACGAGCAATACGCGCCGGTTCGTTTTCAGTCAAGAATCACGGAGTTGGGCGTCTTCGAATTGTGGTGCAAGAGCACGCGGAGCGAGCGGCGGTGGAAGCTCGAATTCCGCGTGCGGGAGGAGTAGCGTGCGAGTGACGGTTCTGGCCGGTGGCCCTTCGAGCGAACGAGAAATCAGCTTGGAAAGCGGGGCGGCGGTAGCCGACGCCTGCGTCCGACTGGGACATGACGTCTTCAAGGCCGACGTGATGCCCAACGACACGGCCGCCCTGGATCGCCCTTGTGACATTGTCTTTCCCGTTCTTCACGGTCCATTCGGTGAGGACGGCACGCTTCAGGCCCTTCTCGAGGAGCGGACTCTTCGTTACGTCGGGAGCGATTCGGCGGCTTCGCGACGGTGCATGGACAAACATCTCTCGAAACAATGCTGGAACGATGTGGGACTTCCGACTGCGCCTTGGGTTATGGTTTCGGCAAGCGACGCCTCGGCGGCCGAGGCGGTCCAGCCACCCGTGGTCGTCAAGCCGACCGGAGAAGGAAGTAGCGTGGGGGTCGTGCTCGCCGATACGATGGAGGATGTGCGCCGCGCCGTGGAACACGCTTTGATGCGGTTCGACAGGATTCTCGTTGAGAAACGCTTGACTGGCCGAGAGGTCACCGTGGGCATTCTCGGCGACCGGGTTTTGCCGATCGTCGAGGTTCGACCGGCGAAGGGATTCTATGACTTCGAGGCGAAATATCGTCGCAACGACACGGAGTACATTGTCGAGCCCGATTTGGACCAAACGACCGTCCGGCAATTACAAGCACTGGCCTTGAGGGCGTACCGCGTGCTAGGATGCCGCCATTACGGCCGGGTAGACCTGATACTTGACGCAAGTGCTGGTCCCCAATTGCTCGAGATCAATACGGTGCCCGGATTTACCCAACACAGTCTACTTCCCAAGGCGGCCGCTCGCGTGGGAATTGGATTCGACGCGTTGGTGGGGACGCTGCTCGCGTTGGGCATGTCCGACGCGAACGCTTAATTAGCATGAGATAGGAAACAGAGGCGAACATGGCGTCTACCAAGGGTCCGTCATCGACGGCGTCGGTCGCGGATCGGCCGTCGGCTCGCTATGTCGTCGGCATCGACCTGGGGACGACTAATTCGGCGATGTGCTACGTTGACACGGCCGAAACCGATTGGCAAGTCCGGACGTTCGCCGTACCCCAGTTGGTGGCCCCCGGCCAGATCGAAGCGCGAGAGACGCTGCCGTCGTTTCACTACCAGCTTTCGGCGGAGGAGCAGGCCGGTTCGCTCCGCTTGTCGTGGCAGGCCGAATCGGCCGGCTGGGTTGTGGGGGTGTATGCCCGCGATCAAGGCGCGCTGACGCCCGGCCGTCTGATCGTGTCGGCGAAGAGCTGGCTTTCTCACTCGGGCGTCGACCGGACCGCCGATTTGCTGCCGTGGCAGGGCGCCGCCGACGTGGACCGGCTCTCGCCCGTCGAAGCCGCCAGTCGTTATTTGGCGCACATGCGCCGGGCCTGGGACTCGGCGTTCCCCGACGCGCCGCTGAGCGAGCAGGACGTCGTCCTGACCCTACCCGCTTCGTTCGACGAAATCGCGAGAGAGTTGACCGTCAAGGCCGCGGCAATCGCCGGCTTGCCGCGAGTCGTGCTCATCGAGGAACCGCAAGCCGCCTTCTATGCCTGGATCGACGCGCATCGCGAGACATGGCCGTCGCGCGTGGAGCCCGGCCAGAAGATCCTCGTCTGCGACTGCGGCGGCGGCACGTCCGACTTCACGTTGATCCGCGTTTGCCTTGGCGACGACGGCAAGGCGAGGTTCCACCGCGTCGCCGTCGGCGACCATTTGATCCTTGGCGGCGACAATCTCGACCTTGCCTTGGCCCATTACCTCGAGAAGCGAATCGCCGAAAGCGACAAGCTCACCCCGCGTCAATGGACGGTCTTGGTTCGCCAATGCCGGGCGGTCAAGGAAACGCTCCTCGCGCGGGATGCTCCGGACCGATTGACCGTGAATCTGCCCGGTTCGGGCACCCGGTTGATCGGCGGTGGCCTTCAGATCGAGGTTACTCGCGACGAAGTGATCGAGTTGCTCCTCGACGGCTTCTTCCCAAAGGGAAAGCTCGACGACGCTCCGCGAGATCTCCGGTCGGGCTTTCAGGAATTTGGGCTTCCGTTTGCGCCGGACCCGGCGGTCACGCGGTATCTGGGGACGTTTCTGCGTCATCATCGCCATGTGGCGATCGACGTCGATGCCTCGCCCGCCGGCGCCGACCCGGCACGACCCGACGTCGTGCTCTTCAACGGCGGCCTGTTCGAGTCGCCCCGCATTCGCGACCGGGTTTTGGACGTGATTCGCGGCTGGTTCAACGCCGATGAACCGGACTGGCAACCGGTGGTTCTCGAGAATGAGCGACTCGATTTGGCGGTTGCGCGCGGGGCCGCTTACTACGGCATGGCACGACGCGGCAAGGGAGTGCGAATTGCCGCGGCTCTGGCCCGAACGTACTACGTCGGCGTCGAAGGGGATCCTCCCTCGGCCGTCTGCCTGGTGCCGGCGCGCGCCGAACCGGGTCAGGAAATCGAGCTCGACGAGCGTGCGTTTCGACTCCGCGTGGCTTGCCCAGTCGAGTTCCCATTGTTCATATCGAGCACGCGACTAACCGACCGCCCGGGGGAGGTGGTGCCGTTCGATCGAGAGCGAATGACGCCGTTGCCGCCCATTCGCACCGTGCTGCGAAAACGCCGAAAGAGCGATCCCGACGAAATCGCCGTCCGCTTACATGCGGCGTTGAGCGAAATTGGAACCCTCGAACTCTGGTGTGGAGAGATCGCCGGGCCCGGCCGATGGCGGCTTGAGTTCGATGTCCGCTCGGCGGTGCAAACCGACGTCGCCGCGCATCGAGGCGCCGCCGAAGCCGAAGGAGTCCTCGACGAGTCGGCCTGGGAGACGTGCAAGGTGCTGATCTGCGACACGTTCGGGCCGACCGCCGCGCAGAAGCCCGCCCGCTTGGTCAAACAACTCGTCGAGGCCCTGGGGATGGGCCGCCAGCAATGGCCCAGTTCGCTGCTGCGGCGAATCTGGGAACTCCTCCTGGAGTGCGAGGCGGGGCGTCGCCGCGGCGAGTCGCACGAGGCGCGCTGGCTCAATCTGTTGGGGTTCTCGCTGCGCCCCGGCTTCGGCCTGGCGGCCGACGATTGGCGGGTTGAACAAACGTGGCGGCGGCTCCAAGGAAACCTGGTCCACTCCACGCCGATGTGCCGTGCCGAGTGGTGGATCCT
>DOEZ01000179.1 GCA_003532715.1 Planctomycetaceae bacterium | reverse complement strand
GCACACAGGAGCGAAAGCTGCGTGAACCACACATCCTTGCCCAAGAGCTGGCTGTCGGCCGCGGCAAACTCTCCAAATGCTGGGATGTTCAGTCGTCCCAGGACGGCGTCAATTCGGCGCAACGCTTCGGCCGCGGGCGGGAACTCATCGAGCAATGCTCTCAACATGCCCGGATACTGCGAGCCCTGGCCCGAGAAGAGAAACGCCACCTTGCCGCCGCGCGCGTCGGCCTGCCCGACGAAGACGTCGTTGCGGGCGAGCATGGCGGCTTTGGACGTACCGGCATGTTGCGACGCCAGCGTCAGCTTCGCCCGCAGATCGGCCGCATCCCGTGCAACCAGGGCAAGGCGGCACGGCTGCTTCGGCGCGAACCGGACGGTTTCGGCCCGAGCAAACCACTGCTCGGCATCGGCGGCCGCCTCGGTGGCGAGCCGGACCAATTCATCGATGGTCGCGGCCCCGATGCGGACGATTCGCCATGGTGTGCTCGGCGGCGTCTCGATTCGAGTTTCGGCCTCGCTGGGCTCCGCCGCGCTGTGTTGAATCGAATCAGCCGGCGGCGTCTCGGAAACGGCCGTCGCGACTTCGACTCCGCGCTGGAGAACCAGGTGGTAGGCGGCCCCGAGCGGATCGATGCTGTTGATGCCGGCCAGGACGGGACTTCGGTCGTCGGCCGGCGCCAAACGAGTCGGCGCGGTGGCCAAACGAAGGGGCGACGACGCGGTGGCGAGCGGTGGTATTGGCTCGGTTGCCCCAAAAACGGGCGGCGCTTCAGATTTGTCCAACGACCCCATGGCCGCCATGAGCGACGCCATGCCCGATGCGCCCTGCGTGTGGCCGATCTGACCGACCACCGTACCCAGCACGACCGGCGACTTTCGGGCGTCGGCGGTCAGTCCGACGATCGAGGCGGCAACTTCGCGAGAGTCGATGTCGAGCCGTCCCGTGCCCGCCGTCTCAAGCAGCAACGTGCCGTCGCGAGTCACATCGGCAGCGCGGTAGGCTTTGCCGATCGACTGGGCCACCGCCTCGTCGCAGGTTGCCGCGAAGCCGGCGCCGACAGCGTGGATGATTCCCCGTATGCGATCGCCGTCCTGTCGCGCGTCGGCCAACCGGCGCAGCACGACCACGCCAACGCCTTCACCCGGTAGGTGGCCCGTCGCCGCGGCGTCGAACGGTGACTTCGGATCGCCGCCGGCCAAATCGCCGCGCAGCGACATCGACTCGTAGAGCGAAAGGCCCATCGCGCGATTACCGGCCGCGCAAATCATCATGTCGCACGAGCCGTCCGCCAGGGTGTCGATCGCCGAGCTCAACGCCGCGAGTGAGGACGCCGCGCCCGAATCGACTGTCGCCGCGCCGCCCATCAGGTCGTAGGTCTTGGTGATGCGCGAGGCCAGCGTGCTCGGCGTGAAGCCGCCCGTCTCGTCCAACAACGCCGGCATGTGCTCGAGCAATTTGTCGCTATACGCCTCGGCGAGTGCCGCGATCTCCGCTTCGGCGACGCCCCGCTCGCGCAATATTTTCCCCAAGACAGCGCAAAAATCGGGCAACCGAAATCCCATTTGGAGCTGCTCGCAGAAATCGCTGCCGAATATCGTTCCCACAACGACGCCCACGCGCGTTTTGTCGTACGGCTTCGTGTCGTAACCCGCGTCGGCCAGTGCCGCGTCGGTCGCGTCGAGAATCATCAGTTGCAGGGGATCGGCTTGGGCGACCTGCTTCGGCGGCAACTTGTGGCGTCGCCAATCGAACTGGAAATCGGTGATGAATCCGCCGCGCCGCGTGGAAATGGGCCAGGGGCGTCGCGCGGCGAGGTCGTAGTCGGGCGGCGCGTCCCAGCGGTCGGCAGGGGCGGCGCACTTCGGATCGCGACCCGACGCGAGAAGTTCCCAAAAGGCCTCGAGCGTACGCGCGCCCGGAAAGATGCACCCGGCGCCGACAATGGCGATGGGTTCCCTCGCATTCGGACCCGGCGCGACGTCTGTCGTGGTCGCGGCGCTGCCCGGCAAGCCAACGACGGCGATCTTGCTTTGCTTGACGCTCGGCCGCTCGCGGAACTCGTCGACGACGACATGAACGTTCAGCCCGCCGATGCCAAAAGAATTGACCGCGCCGCGTCGTGGATGGTCGCCTTCCGGTTCGGGCCAGGAAAGGTTCGTCGTGGGTACATAGAACGGAGCCGCGTCCCAGTCGATACCGGTGTTGAGGTGCTCGATCTGAATCTGCTGGGGGATTGTCTTGTGATTGATGGCCAGAATGGTCTTCACGAGCCCGGCGAGGCCCGCCGATTCGAGCGTATGGCCGATATTGGCCTTCACGCCTCCGAGCGGGACTTTCGCCCGAGACCGGCGAGTGCCGAGGATTTCGGCCAAGGCGTGAAGCTCGGTCAAATCGCCCAGTCGGGTTGAGGTCGCATGCGCCTCGACATACTGCAGTCGGTCTATATCGAGTCCCCCATCATAGGCTCGGCGCATGGCCAGAACTTGGCCTTCGGCTCGCGGCGCCCAAAGGCTCTTTCCACGACCGTCGGCCGAGACGCCAATTCCACGGATCACGGCGAGCACCGGATTGCCGTCGGCCATCGCTCGCTGGAGCGTCTTGACGAGGATCGCCAGATAACCCTCGCCGGAGACGAGGCCGTCCGCACGCTGGTCGAACGGACACGATCCGCTGGCGGAGGCCGACTGGGCGCTGGAAAAAAGCATCTGGCTATCCACGTGGTAGAACGAAGCCCCGCCGACAATGGCCATGTCGATGCGCCCGAGCCGCAACGCCCTTGAAGCCATCGCCAGACCTTGCAGGGCCGAGGAACACGCGGCGTCGAGAATCATGGAGGGACCGTTTAGGCCGAACGCTTCGGATAGGATCGCGGCGGCCATGTGGGTATACATTTCAGGTAGGCCGGCCGGTCCGCGCCGAGGAAGGCTGTCGCGAACACGTCGGACGACCTCGTCGACGATCGCGCGCTCGGTGCCGGCGGCGACCTGCCGAAAGCGATCGAGTTCACGGAGGTATTGAGCCGTCTGTTCGACGCGCGTCGCGTAGATCAAGTCACCCGCCACCGGCCCACCCAAGTTGTGGCCGACGTACACGCCCACGTTACGCTGCGGAAGATCAAACGGATTCATGCCCGCGTGCCGACATGCGTCGGCCGCCACCTGGCACAGCTCCCGGTGGCCCACTTCGGCCGAGGGGAGAATCCGCGCAGGCACGGGACACTTGGACGCATCGAACGGTCGGTACTCGATTAGCCCCCCGAGCGACGTGTAGGTCTTGCAGCGGACGCCGTGTCGGGAATCGTAATAGAGTTCGCGATCGAGCCGCGCGGCTGGCGCCTCGACGATGCCGCATCGGCCATCGAGCAGAAGTTGCCAGAACTGCACCAGGTCGTTTCCCCCGGGCACCCGACATGCCATTCCGATGACCGCCAGCGGGGCCTGTTTACCATGATCCATCCTTATCACCCTGTCACACAGGTTTGTGGACTTGCCGCAAGCCGAGTTCTCGCGTCCCACTCATGGACGTCCGAGATGGCCTCGCTCGGTCTCATGCTCTTCGGATCCCGTTGAAGAAACCGCGTGGCATCGACGTCACGATCGCATTACCGAAAATGGCCAAACCATATTTCCCATCCCAAAGCCCCATTTATTCTAGATATCCAAAGCCGTCCACTCAACCGAGTGTGCCAACCAATTCTGAGGAAGTTTAGGAAATAAGACCGGTTAGAATGCCGCTAAGGATGGTATTACACCACTCGATAGTACTGTATCCACAATCTGATTATTGCGAAATCGAGCGTGGGAACGATCGGATGCGACGCTGGACAACATGGCGATGATGGAGTACCATTGGGTCCGCCACTGCCCTTGGCCATTTTACGTGTATTACCGAAACACCCAGATGGCACTCAATGGAATCTCCCCGTTTTCTAACTTCGCGGAGCCGACTCCTCATCTTCTTGCTGTTTGTCGGGTGCTACCCACTCGTTTTTCACGGGGGAATGCGAGCGTGGCTCAGTACAGCCAACCGCGTGCTTGACTGGTTGCCGGCCGACTTCGAGGAGACTGAGAAGCTGATGTGGTTTGCCCATCGGTTTGGCAGTGACGAGATTCTAATGGTGAGCTGGATCGGCTGCGGCTGGGGTGATCCGCATCTGCCCCAGTTGGCAGAGGCGTTGGTCCAGCCAGTTCCGACCGAGGATGGCGAGGGTCCCGCGTTGTTTCGGATTGCGCTGACTAGTCCCGAGGTTCTTGAGGAACTTATGAGGCCGCCGCTGGATCTGCCGCGCGACGAGGCACTCAATCGGCTCCAAGGGTGGCTGGTGGGGCGTGATGGGGTGACCAGCTGCTTGATCGCCTTGGTGTCGGAGGCGGGGATCGAAAATCGAAAGGCCGCCGTTGAGCGTGTCTATGAGTGTGCCGAGGCCTGCGGCCTCGATCGCAAGGACGTGATCGTCGCCGGATCGACGGTGGACGGCGTGGCCATCGACCGCATCAGCCTGGATGCGCTTCTGGAACTTAATGGGGCCTCGCTTGCTATAGGTTTCTTGTTGACTTGGCTGTTTCTGCGAAGCTTTCGCCTGGCCTTGCTGGTATTCGTCTCGGCCGTGTACTGCCAGCAGTTGGGCATGGCCATGGTTTACTACACGGGTCGCCAGATGGACTCCGTGTTGTTGATGATCGCCTCGCTGGCCTACGTGCTGGTCACGTCGGGGGCGGTTCACTTGGTGAATTACTACGTTGACGCCGTTCGCACCCATGGCCTGGAGGGTGCGCCGCGACGGGCGTTTCGGGCCGCGCTGCTGCCATGCACGCTCGCCGCGACGACGACGGCCATCGGTCTGGGATCGCTGACCGTGAGCAAGATCATTCCTATCGCAAGGTTCGGCTGGTACGGGGCGGCCGTGGTATTGACGGGGCTGGTGGTTATTTTTCTCTGGCTTCCCACGGCGCTCGAACAATGGCCTCCCCGCCGCTGGGCCGCGAGACTGCAATCGGCGGCGGCGAGCCGGGCCAATGATCCCTGGAGATGGTTGTGTGGAATCGTCACGAGCCACGCGGGCAAGATTTTTTTGGTCACGATCCTAGCCATGGGCATCGCGAGTTGGGCCGTTCGCAACGTGCAGACCACGGCCCGGCTCCACGATCTGTTGCCCGCCGACTCTCGCGTGATCCAGGATTATGGGTGGCTCGAGGAAAACATCGGCCCCTTGGTCCCGGTCGAGGTCGTGCTCGTCATGCCGAAAGAGAGTCGTGCTTCGAGTTTGGATCGCCTACTGCTGGTGGAGCGGGTGCGTAAGGCCATCGAGGAAGTGGGGGA
>DOEZ01000690.1 GCA_003532715.1 Planctomycetaceae bacterium | reverse complement strand
CTTGCGACGTGCCGTTGACTCCGGCGGGGTCGAGCCGATGTCAACGCGGTGAGAAAAAAAAGGTGATCGTCGGCCGACGCGGCTTCTTCCGATCGAAAAAGCCTTCGTCCGCGATCCACCCGGTCATGGTCCTACCCGTCCGTGGGATCGGAAATGCCATGTCGGGCTCGCAGCTCTTCCATCACAACTCGCAGCAAATCTTGTTTTTGGCTTTCGTCCAAGCCCTCGTCTTTTAGTGCCGCCAGTCGCGACGGATGTCGCTTGTCAACTTCCATCCGTTCGTGGTTCTTGATTAACTCCTTCAGCAAAATGGCAGGGTCGGCAATGCCCACGATTCGCGGGGATTGCTCCAGTTCCAGCAGAAGATTCTTCATCGCCGGTTGGTCGAACTCCAACATGAGTCGGTCGAAATCGGGCGTTGTGCCCGCGTCGGCCAGCCGGCAGCATGTTTCGTAAACGTATCGTAGCGCCGCCTCGGTCATCCGCTCCGCCGGGAACGACTCCCGGGCCTCGGCCAGCAAATCGGGACAGGCGACGATCAACTCGACCAGTTCGCACTCGCTCGGCGAACGCTGGTGAAGCTCGGCAACGCGGATCGGCGCGCCGTGGGCCGGCGGCGCGCTTGGCGACGTGTAGACCGGCCCGCGACCACGGCGGCGCAACTGTGTCAACCTTGCTCGAATGTCCTCCTCGGCAACGCGAAAACGAGTTGCCAGCCGGCCGAGAATCTTCTCTTCTCGGAATCGGTTGGGGCCCGTCGGACGCGGCGACTTGGCCAGCAAGGTCGCCATCTGGTCCAATGCGCGACTGGCGCCATGGATGTCGCGGTCGATGTCGATGCCGCGAGTGAAGTGCCGGAATGCGTGCTCCAAAGCGTCGACAGCCGACTCGTTCAGCAAGTCGCGGAAAGCCTGCCCGCCGTGCTCCTGCAAGTAGTCGCACGGGTCGCTCGCCTCGGGCAGCGTCAGAATCCGCAAATCAACGTCCTGCGCCACGAATAGTTCGAGCACCTCGGCCGTTCGCTTCTGGCCCGCCTCGTCGCCGTCGAGCACGAGCACGACCCGATCGGCGAATCGCTTGAGTATCTGCACGTGTTGCGCGCCCAATGCCGTGCCCAAAACGGCCACCGCGTTGGCGAAACCGTGCTGATGGGCCACGATGACGTCGGTGTATCCCTCCATCACCAGAATCGTCTTCTCGTTCGCGTCCCTCACGCTCCGCAAGGCGTCCTTCGCCAGATCGAGCCCGTAAAGCAGGTGGCTCTTCGTGAACAATGGCGTTTCCGGCGAGTTGATGTATTTGGCTGGGCTGGTCGAGCCCGTTTCCGGCAGCACGCGGCCGCCGAGTCCGACCGGGCGACCTTGCGCGTCGCGGATCGAAAAGAGCAGACGTCCGTGGAATCGTTCGTAATAACCGCCGTCGGGCCGCGCCGCCAGAAGCCCGATCGCTTCGAGCACGGCCTCGGGCGCCGTGCTCCGCTCGGCCTGGCGAACGATCCAGTTTGACTGTTCGGGGGCGAAGCCGAGGTGAAATTTCGCGATGCTCTCGGCGTTGATCCCGCGGCGTTTGAGATACTGTCGGGCCGGTTCGGCCTCGGGCGATTCGAGCAGGCAGCGGTGGTACTTCGTCTCGGCCCAGGCCATGGCCCGATAAAGCGTCTTCTTATCGCGAGCCTTGGCTTCCGGCGTGGTGGGTGGCGCCGACGGTTCACGGTGAGGCTGCCGGATCGCAATGCCGGCCCGCTCGGCCAGCATCTCCAGCGCCTCGCGAAACTCGACCCCCTCGGCCTGCATCACGAAACTGAAGATGTCTCCGCCGATGTCGCAAACCCAGCATTTCCAGCTTTGCCGCTCGGGATTCACTTGAAGGCTGGGGCGAGAGTCGTCGTGCCAGGGGCAGCGGCCGACATAGCCGCGTCCTTGACGACGCAACTGAACGTAGCTGCCCACCAGATCGACGATGTCGATCGCCTGGCGGACTTGCTCCTTGGTGTCCAGTAAATATCCCCCTGACACCCTACGCTCCTGTGTAACCTGACGCGTGACTTCCATTTCACGGGCGACCGAGCCGCCGGCCCGCGAACGCATTCCGCGTCGCGAGCAAAACCACTTTCGCATAGCTCCGTGAAAGCGGCACAAGGTTGACTGCGATGACTCGGGGCGGCAAATCCCTTCGCCGTGTCTTAGTCCCCGAATCGTCCGAGACGCATCATCGCCCAAAACCACATTGGTGCGACGACGGGCGAATTATAGCCCGGATGCCAAAAACGGTCAACGTCGCGAAAATACCACCTTCGGGGAGTTCAGTCGGAATTTCTCAGCATTCCTTCATACTCCCTCAGCCCGCTAACTTGCAGAAACGCCTTCCATACTGCATAGCGTTCGTCGGTCAAGCCACAAGCCAATTTGTACCGAAAGAAGGTTTTGAGGAATCCTCCGGGTGGCGTGTACACAAGAACAATAGCCCTCTGACCGCGTCGCGCGAGGCCACGATAAGAAGAATCGTGCTTTACCTTACCCTCGTACCAGGTCCATTGTTCGAGGGGGGTGCATAAGGGTTTGCATCGACGCGACAGGCACGGACTCTTGATCGTCAGCGTTCCGTTGCTTAGCGTCATGCTCGGCCGCGTTTTCCTTCCCAGGCAGAACCAAATTGGGCCTTGTATTGCGAAGACCAGGACGCCAATGGAAGCCGCAATGAGTAGAAGGCCCAGAAAAATGGCTGTGCCATCCTTGACCAGTGTCGGTAAGCAGATCCAGGCAAAAACAGCAACCCAGACGGCAGTGATAACAAGATGAAGGCGTAAGATGGCGCGGATATGCTCCTTCGCATTCCAAGGAAGTTCATCCTCCAGGATAGAATGTTCCCTAGCTTGGCGCAACAACTCCGGCGACGCCGACTCGATGCACACCGGGCAATACACATTCCCGTCCCAGAGAGGCAACAGTTCGGTGGAGTCGCCGCTCGCCTGACATCGGCAACATGACTCAACGGCGCGGCATTCTTCCATGGCGGAACCGGCTCCAAACAAGATGGTCCCCGTCCAATTCCTCAGAGGACTATTCGTCCATTAACCGGCGACATTGGTCGATTTCTGTGGATCACACCAGGTAGAACTCCTTCTGAAGTCCGCTGATGGGTCGGCAACGGCCCTGCGTGAACACGACGTTTTCCTCCAACGCCACGCGGAAGTCGTTCGCGCTCCATTCGGGTATCGGACCACCGGTCGAGAGCTCCATCGCGAACGCGGAGTTCTCTCGCAGTTTGACGTCGCCGCGTCCCGGATTGCTGGTTTGTTCCCACGGTAGGCCGATCAACGGCCCCGGCTCGTGCAGGAAAATGCCGAGTGAATGCGAGTAGATCTTTGGATTGGTTATTCCCTCGCGATGAGCCCGCGCCAACATGTTCGCGAGCATCTCATCGCCGGTGAGACCCTCGCGCATTTCGTCCATGAATATGTGCTGAAGCCGATGTGTTTGGGCCATGCGCCGGCGCATCGGCTCGGGAGCGTCGGTTTCGCCCGGACCCAGAATATAGGCCCAATGTTGCTGATCGGTGATCAGACGCAGATACCGAAGGCCGATGTCGCACCGGATGAAGTCACCCGGTCGGAGCAGCGGATCGTCGACGCCGAAGCGAGCCGTTTCCGCGTCGCTCCGAAATCGGTAAAACGACGGCGGAAAGGCCAATTCCATTCCCAGTTCGACGACGCGCTGCGAATGATACCAAACCAGATCGTCGATCGTCGTCGCGCCGGGGACAATTGCCTTGCGGCTGTACGACTCCGAAATCAGCGTGCTGGCCACGTCGACCACGTGCTTGTAAAGCTCGATCTCGTCGTCGATCAGCGTCGCGCCCCAGCGGGTGGCCGTCGGCTCGGCCGATTCGAGCCGGGCGGCGTATTTTTCGGGTAGGGCTTCCCGAAGCATTTGGTGGAGCGACCACGTCAACCCCATGGCAAGCCATTGAACGTCGCCAACGTGGATTCCGATCCGTTTGGGATCGCGCGCCGCGATCATTTCGCGGAGCACGGCCCACTGCTCTTTTTCGTAGCGTCCCTTCCACGGTTCTTCGAAAAGGCCACGCATGTTGGTCATGGAAATATTGAACCGTTCGACGCCCTGGTCGGGTCCTCGGTCGAAGAAGACCAGCATCTGGAGAATGGGCCGCCACGTGTTCATGGGGGTCATACTCGTGTGAATGGGATCGTAGGCGTCTTCGTAGCAGAGGATCAGCCACATGTCGATTCCGGCTTCGCGCATGGCGAGCGGCACGACCGTGTCGAGTCGTTTCTCAATGATGCGGTGAGTTACTTCGTCCTGCTCGCGGAGCGTGAGCACGCGCGGGGTAGCGAGCCGGCAAACCGAGCCGGGTGAGCTAGAGAGGGGCTGACGCGACGCGACGCTCGGTCCTGGCGCGAGACCGACCCGGCGCGAAGACCCCGGCCCGGGCTGTTCGGCACGCAGGGAGCTGGTCGAAGCGAAGGCGGCCGCCCCCAACCCGGCGACGGCCGCGGTCGATCGCCGAAGAAAGGCTCGCCGGTCGGCGAGGGGTCGTATCGGGGGCGAGGAAGACTTCTGCGAGTCACGGGGCGAGAACATGGCTCGTTCCTTTCGTCGAATCGGAGAGGTGGGAGTAGAGGAAAACGCGAGGCACGCGCGGCCTCTGGGATCAGGATAAACAAAGCGAGACGACTTCGCCAGTCGGCAAATCGGGCGTCGCGTGTTCACTCAACCATCGGCCGGACACAACGGCCGACGCCGCAAGGACTTACGGATTGGACCAATGGCCGGCCGGCCACGCCTGTCGGGTCGATTCAAAGGCGACTGATGTTTCCGTTCACCCCGTGAATTGCCCATTCTTCTATCCGAGCGTCGAACCGGGTGCCATGGTCCGCCTATTTTGCATTCGAGCGATGACGATTGCCCCGTCCATGCAAACGCTTCGCCTAATGCAACACGGGACACGAATCGAACCACAAACGCCCCTCGTGCCGCATCCACTCGCTCGACGCAGCCGGTCCCCAACCGCCCGGCTCGTAGTCGGCCATCTCGGGCAAGCCCGAATCCCAAACTTGCTGAATCGGATCGATGAGCCCCCAGGCCAGTTCGACCTCGTCGGCCCGGGCGAACAGGCTGGCGTCGCCTTGCAGCACGTCCAACAGCAGCCGCTGATAAGCCTCGGGCATGTCACCGGCAAAGCGGCGGCGGAAATCGAAATCCAACTCGGTCTGCCGCAACAGCATCCCCGCGTCGGGCACCTTCGTCTGGAAGTGCAACTGGATGCCCTCGGCGGGCTGAATCTGCAGAACGAGCCGATTCGCGTCGTACAATTCCCTCGACCCGCGATCGAACATCATGTGGGGCGGCGTTCGAAACTGGATCACGATTTGCGTGGTGCGGCACGACATGCCCTTGCCGCTGCGAAGATAGAATGGCACCCCTTGCCATCGCCAGTTGTCGATCGACAACCGAATCGCGGCGAACGTGCCCGTTTGGCTTTGGGCCGACACGTCGGGCTCGTCGAGATATCCTCGGTATCGGCCGCGGACGGTGCGGGCGGCAACTTCGTCGGGCCGCATGGGCCGGATGGCGCGAAGCACCTTCACCTTTTCGTCGCGGACCGAGTCGGCCTCGAACCGCGAAGGCCCTTCCATCGCCGTGAGCGTGAGGAGTTGCAGCAGGTGGTTCTGGAACATGTCGCGCAGCACGCCGGACTTGTCATAGTACCCGCCCCGGTGCTCCACGCCCACCGACTCGGCCATGGTGATCTGCACGTGATCCACGTAGTTGCGATTCCACAGCGGCTCGAAGA
>DOEZ01000367.1 GCA_003532715.1 Planctomycetaceae bacterium | reverse complement strand
GCATCGTCCAAGACCAACGCCCGGAGCCGCTGTTCGAACGGTTCGATCAGATCGAGAAGCTGTTGCATTTCGGCGCAGGAGGAGCCCTGGCCGCAGCGGCCGGTGACGCGAATCAGGCCCATCGGTAGCTGGCGTTGCATCAGGGGAATCTCGACGTGCCAGCGATAATCGTTGCGCGAGCCGGCCGGGCGTTCCCAGGTGGCGTGGTACGCCTCGTGCATGGTTGGGAGGTTCAGGTCGAGGCGGATTCGCAGCAAGTCGAGCTTATCGGCCGACTCGATGAAGGTGTTCCAGAGCAGGTCCCACTGGCGGTTGCCCTGCAAGCGGAGCGAGGTTTGCCAGGCCGCGCCGCGGCGAGGAAACAGGGGCGACACGAGCACACGTCCAAACCCTCGCAGCCGGGTTCCGACGAGGAAAAGTTCGGCACGGCCGAACGCGCCGGTGGCGATGAACATGGCGACGATTCCGATGCAGGTGAGCAGGACGATGAAGTCGTTCTTGCGGACGAGCCCGACGAGCAGCGCGACGGTGATGACGGCACAGCAGGCGGCGATCCAGCCGAGTACTTTTCGGTTGCTGCCGAGCAGGGCGAGCATGCGATGGTGGAGGTGGCCGCGATCGGTGTCGTAGACGCTTCGCCCGGTGAGTTTTCGTCGGAGGATGGCGGCGACCGAATCGAAGAAGGGAATGGTCCAAATGGCCAGCGGCGCGGCGAGCAGGACGGTGCCGGGGCCCTTGAGCGAGCCGCCGATGGCCAACGCGCCGACGACCAGGCCGATCAACATGCTGCCCGAATCGCCGAGGAAGATGCTTGCCGGGGGGTAGTTGAATCGGAGGAACCCGAGGAGGCTGCCGGCGAAGACCATGGCGATGATGGCGACGGCGGCGTTTCCGGTGACGACGGCCATGGCGGCGATGGCAAAGCTGAGGATGATACCCAGGACGGTTGCGAGGCCGTCGATGCCGTCGAGCAGGTTGAGCGAATTGATGGCGCCGAGGAGCCAGCAAAGGGTGAAGGGATAGGCGAGATAACCGAGCGAGACGACATGGTCGAGCAGGGCGATGCGGTGGATGACCAAGCCGCCGGACATGAGGATGATGGCGGCGGCGATTTGGCCGAGGAGTTTGTGCTTGCCTCGCAGTCCCTTGCGGTCGTCGATGAGGCCGACGACGACGATGACCAGCCCGGCGAGCAGCAGGGTTGGGAGTTCGTCGTAGCCGTCGCGGAGCTTCGAGGGGAGGTCGCCCGGCTCCTGGGCAATGTAGGCGGCCATATCGCGTGTTTCGGTCGCGGGATCGGTGGCCTTCTCGTCGGTTGCGTCGACGGTTGTCTCGACAGGTGTCTCGACAGGTGTCTCGACAGGTGTCTCGACAGGTGTCTCGACAGTTGCGTCGGGCGTCGTTGCCGGGGCGATTGCCGAGGTGACGGAGTCGTCGGCGGGCAGATCATTATCGTCGACGGGGCTGCCGGGGGTGAGCCAGAGCGTTCCGAGGATGACAGCCGTTGTGAGAAAGACGGCAACGCCACCGCCGACGGGGGTGGCTCGGCCGTGCAGTTTGCGATGGCCGTCGGGATCGTCGGTCAGGCCGAACCGAGGCGCGATCTCGCGAATCAATGCGGTCAGCCCGAGGCTGACGAGGCACGCGAGAAGGAAAATGGTTGGTTCGGAACCCATCGCACACACACTTCGTGAAGGTTATGGAGAGTTACTTTTTTTTTGGGCTCGTGCGACGGCGTTGGTCGGCGAGGCGTGGACGGTTTGTTTCGAGCTTGGGACGGTCGGGTAGCTGGGTAGTTCCTGTTGCGTAAATCGGCGTAACAGGCGGGGTGGGGCGATTGCAGCTAGTTTTTTCGTAGAATTCATGCTTTTCCGACAAGACTCGCTGCAATCGCCCCACCCTACACGCTCCGAGCGGTCCGATGCCCGGCGTGGGGTGGCCGGGCATCGAGACCGACACTGAGAACTTAGGCGGACGCCTGCGGGGCGCGGGCGGCCATGTCGACGACGCCGTATCCACCTTCGCTGGAGCTGGTGACGACGGCTTCGACGTCGTGGACGCCGAAGGCATCGAGTATCTCGCGCGCGGCGGTGACTTTGGGGATCCGGCTGTAGTCTCGGAAGACGGACAGGAGGACCGAATCGACATGCTGGCTGAGGTAGCGCGAGTCGGCGACGGGGAGGATCGGGCTTCCGTCGACGATGACGAAGTCGTAGGCCTCGCGAAGCTCGTCGAAGAGTCGTTTGTCGCCGCCGTTGGCCAGGGCTTGCAAGACGTGGCGGTCGCATCGTCCGGCGGTGATGACATCGAGGTTAGCCAAGCCGGTGGGTTGGGCGAGGCTTTTCACGTCGGCTTCACCGCAGAGGGCCTCGCTGACGCCCGGGTGGAGTGGCAACTGGAACGCCTTGTCGATGGCGGGTCGCCGCAGGTCGAAATCGACGAGCACGGTGCTTTTTCCGGCCCGGGCGAGGCTCATGGCGATTTGGGTGGCCAGGGTGGTCTTTCCTTCGCCGCTGACGGCGCTGGTGATCAGGACGACGCGGTCCTTATCGAGCGATGCGTTGCGGAGCAGTTTGGCCGCGATGCTGTCGATCGACTCGGCGAGTCGCACGTTCCACTGATGGTTGGCCTTGCTGGGAGCGTGGAGACGCTTGATGGCTCGGCCGGGGATTACGGGCACGGAGCCGATCACGGGCAAGCCGAGTTTCTTGGCCACATCGTCGGACGAATTGACTCGTTGCTTGTGGACGTCCCAGCGGACGACGATGAATCCCGGCAGGACAAGACCGACCAAGCCCGCCAGAATGGACAGCGCGAGTTTCAACTCGATGTTATTGGCGGTTTTCGGTTCCTGAGCGGGTGGCCCACGGCGAATTCGCGGGAGGGAGCCCATTTCGACCTTGAGGGTTTCGAGTTTGTTGGCGACCATGTTGCGGACCTCTTTCAACTGGTCGAGGGTCATTTGGGCCATTTCGAGTTCAACGGTTGACTTGCCGACGGTTTCGAATTCCGTTTGAAGCTTCGTTATTTCTTCCTGAAGCGTCTTCTCCTCGGCGGCGGCCAATTCGGCCAGAGTGGAGCGATCGGCCATGATCTCGCCAAGCTGCGCACGCTTTCCCTCGACGACCAGATGCTGGAGTCCCTCCAAATAGGCGCGATATTGGTCTTGCAGGACCGCCAACTGTTCGTTGAGTTGGCTTGAGAGCGTGGACGGGGGAGCGCCGACCTTAACGACGTTGTTCTGGCTGGCCAGCATTTGCTGCAACTGGGCCATTTGCTTCTCGAGCTCGCGGCAAAATGGGTCCTTCTGTCGCATGGTCTCTAGTTCAACGCTGATGGCGGGCGACTCGTTGAGCCGCTGCAGGGCCCCTTCGGCGGCCTTGAAGTCGGACCGGTATTGGCGCAGGTCGAGTTGGACTCGCGCCAATTGATTGCGATACATGCCAAGCTGCTGCATGCGGATGTTGTTCTGGAGTATTAGCGTGTCCTTGTCGCCGGTGCCGAGTTCCTCGACTCGCCGTTCGAAGACTCGCTGTTGGTTGCGTATCTCGGTGTCGCGAAGGTTTTGGACGTTTCGCAGTTCGGCCAGTTTCTGGTCGTTTAGCCGTCGATCCCGCTCGACAATCTCGGTCATGTAGGCGTCGACGACGGCGTCGACGATCTTGGTGACCTGTTTTGGATCGATGTCGGACAGGCTGACTTCCATGAGTTCGGCCCCGCCGGGATAGGATACGGACAAGTCATCCCTGAGCCACTTGATCTGGTCGGCCTTCTCTCGCTGGACGATGGGCAGATTGTTGATCTCCTGGTCTCGTAGTGCGGCGGTCAACACGGCGGGGATCGACATGTACTGAAGCTGGGTATTTTTGAAGACCTCGTAGTCTTGCTGGGTGTTGCCGATCCGCTTGTCGACGACAATGGATGGCTCGACGCGCGACACTTCGATAATCGCGGTGGCCGTATACTTTTTGGGAATGAGTACCCACGTGGCCACTGTCGCGATGCCACCGAGCATCACGCCCAGCACCAGCCCGAGCAACCAGTGCCGGCGGATGGCATGGAGGTACGTGGACGGNNGGCACGGCGCCCCAGTCGATGTCCTTGACGCCCAAGGGGGCGGCTTGATGCACGACCAGCGACTGGCCATTCGAGGAATGATCCAAGGATGTGTCCTCTTTTGTCGACATACGCCTCTCCTCAACTCTGAAGGTTTTGCGGCACCGATTGCCGGGTGTAGCGGCGGTCCGCGAGTCCGGACGCACCGGGACGCCGGACGGATTCGCCGCCGTCACGAACGGTAATCACCATGCCACGGAAGATAAGCTCTCACATTGGAGCGAGGAACGCCTCGCCAAAACGGGTTCGTTGGGGGGCGAATGCCGTCTGGGACATTTCCCCTCGACCACCTACATGTTTCGCCACATCCGTGAAAAATGGGCCGCGCCGATTCCGATTCGACCAACGGGGTGTACGACGGACCAGTATGCCGCCGTTTCAAACGCTACGGGGCGCGAGTGCCGCCCGGCGGAACGGTTCGTTCCTCGCCGGGTTCCGGCCCGCGAGGAACCACCGCGCCAAACGCCAGTGGCGCCTCGTGTTCGGGAACGACAAACAACCGGTCCAATAAGGCCGTTTCCAGCCACAACAAAGCGATGGCGATCGGCATCATCAACCAACCGGCCAGGTCGTGGAAAATCTTCTCTCCGAGTTCCTCGCTCACGTTCTCGTAAAGAAACGCGGTGATCGTAATGCGAGCGACGTTCGCGATGATGGCGATGGGTGGAGCGCTCAGGCCGATCACGATTCGCACGATGGGGTCGCGATGACGCAGATACAGCGCGGCGCCAACCGATGCGGCGAAGAAAAGCACGAGCATTCGGATGCCGCTACAGGCCTCGACCACGCCAAGCCGCGATTTCGTCAATTGAATAATGTTGCCCTCGGCGACGGCCGGGATGCCCAAGGTTTGGAGTACGAACACGCTGATCGAGGTTCCGATCTTCTGTAATTCTTGCGACAGCAGGCTTGAATACCTGCCCGGAATTGGAATCATGAAAGACAAAAACGCGATTCCCGGCCATGCCCAGCGGATGGCGTGGCCGCCTCCGACCAAGAGGACGAGACCGCCGATCATTGGAACCAGTGTGAACGCCTTGATCACGTGTCGAAATTCATAGTCGAAGTAGATTGCGCAAACGGCTGTCGCAATCACGATCGGCACGCCCCAGAAGCTGCCTTTCAACTCATCCAGCTTGAGCATGTCGCGCCGGTCCCAGAGGAGCCAGGCGGAGAAGAAGGGTACGAGGTATCCGTGGACGTAGTCGCGGTAGCTCCAGTAGTAGTCCAACAACCAACGAAACGAAACGTAGTAGAGGACGATAACCAGGAGCAACAGCATGCCCCCGACGATGGCCCAGAACTGCTTCGACTTGGAGTCAATCGCGGTTGTAGTCAAGGTCAGCACCTATCTGATGTGTCACGAAGGCGACGTTCGCCTTGGAAATTGATGATTGGGGAAGTTAGAATAACAAGCCGTCGGCCGGCAGTATCCTGTGGACCTTGGCGTGTGATGAGCGGGCCTATTAGGAGCCAGAGTCCCATTCCCACAGCATGATTCAACACTCCCGAATTGTCAAGTTGCGAGACGTGCTCATGCGATGCATCGTGCAATTGGGGTGCCAATGCCGTACCGCCAGGATTTCATCTCATCTAAATCCAAGTCACGATGCGGCTTGCGACTTGTGAACGAGTTCGTGCCGCGCAAACGGGACGTTGCTCCACGTCAACATTTCCGGGACCACGTGCGGCCTTCGCGACATGGCACGGAGGGGTGGTCACCGTGAACCGCAAGAGGGGTGGTATCTCCGTTGACCTGCGTTTGCCGGCTCAAGCCGCATAACCGTCACCCGAACGAACCATTTTCTGTTGCGGACACAACTGTAGGTGGGGCGATTGCAGCGAGCCTTGTCGGAAAAGGATGAGTTATCCGGAAAAACTCGCTGCAATCGCCCCACGCTACCGTTGTTTCCGCAACCGAGACTCAGTAGGTGATGCCCGAACCGATGGGTACTTCGTCCGAGACTTTGACGGGCAGTTTTCCCTTGGGCGTGATCTGGCCCTTGAGAAGCCGGACGAACGCATCGGCGTAGATAGTCTGATTGCCGTACCAGCCGGCCTCGCCGTAGCCGACGACAAAGGCGGCGGCGTCCTTGAGCTTCGTGACGAAGTGGGGGTTGCCGTACGACATGACGACGGTGGCGTCGGGCTTGGCCTCGATGACGTTCTTCAACAGTTCGAGCTGCTCTTCGGCGATCGGCGCGGCGTCGCCCGGGCCGCCCCGCTGGCACAGAAGCGAGACGACGACCAGATCGGCCGCCTTGGCCGCTTCGAGGGCCTTTTCATGCAGGTCGGCGGCGGCACCCTCGGCGCCGACGGCGAAGTGCTCGACGTTGGGGAAGGCGTCGGCCAGTTTCGAAGCGATGACGGCGACGTTCGCGTCCTTCGGGTTCTTCTGGACGCTGATGTGGGCGATTTTGCCGAATTTCGCCTCGCCGGCCGGGAAGAAATTCTTGTTGACCAACAGCGTTAGCGAGGAGTCGGCGACTTCGTTCAGTAGAGCGGTGTGCTCCTCGCAGGCAACCACTTCGGGAATCTTCTCGACATCGACAAATCGGTTCTTATGGAGATTCAGTCGGGCTTTCCAGTAGAGAATCTTCTTGACCGAAGCGTCGATCTGGTCCTCGGCGATGTCGCCCGCCTTGACGGCCTCGACGAGCCCGTCGATCGCGGCGACCGGATCGGCGGGCTTGAGAACGGCGTCGTGCCCGGCCTGAACGGCCATGACACACACCTTTACGGGGCCGAAGCGGTCGATGACGTGCTGGTACCAAAGGTCGTCGGAAGTCACGACGCCCTCGAAGCCCAACTTGCCCTTGAGCCAATCGGTCACCAGAGCCTTCGAGACGCTCGCCGGAAGATCGGAGCCGTCGGTGACCGACGGGACGGCGATGTGTTCGGTCATGATGTACGTCACGCCGGCGTCGATCGCGGCCTTGAACGCCCGAAAATCCTCGGCCTCGACCTGTTCGGCCGGCTTGTTATTGGCGGCAAAGCGCGTGCCCGGGATGTTATCGACGTCACCTCGGCCCGGAAAATGCTTCGCGGTGGCCAACATGCCGTTTTCTTGGTAGCCGCGGATGTAAGCCGCCGCCATGCGTCCGACGAGGTCAATGTCGCCGCCGAAGGAGCGGACGCTCGACGAGGGATGATGCGGTCGGGTCGATACGTCGACCACGGGGGAGTAGTTCAGGTGGAGGCCGCACGCACGGCCCTCGGTCGCGCCGGCCTTGCCGACCTTTTAGGTCAGTTCCTCGGTGCCGACGGCCGCCAGGGCCATGTTGCCCGGAAATTCGGTCGCGCCGGCGAGTTGCTGGCCCGGTCCGCCTTCGAAGTCGATCGTCATCAACAGCGGAATCTTCGATTCCTTCTGGAATCGGTTGAGCACGGTGGCTGTTTCGACGGGCGATCCGCCATAGACAACCATCGCGCCGATTTCAGAGTTGCGGACGAGGTCGAGGAGTTTCTCGAATTCGGGCGAATCTTCAGCGACGTCGCCTTGCATTTGGACGCAGATCATCTGGCCGATCTTCTGCTTGAGCGAGAGACCGGCGAGCGTCTCCTCGGCCCAGGCGGCGGCCACCTCGTGCGAAGCGCTCAGGGCGGCGTCGGACGAGCCGGTCGTCGGGGTCGGCGCGTCGATCGCGGTCTCGTGCGATCCCGAACCGCCGCAGCAGGAACCTTGCTTCTGGCCAAGTTCACGAGAACCGCCTTCGTCGCGAGGGCCACACGAGCACAGCAAGAGCGACATACACGCAAGGGCGGTGAAATGGGTCAACTTCATGGCGAGGTCTCCGCGAAACGAGGTGGGCTTGTGGGGAACCGCTTGGTTGGGGGTAATTATGGCCGATTTGAGCTCGAAGCGAAAGACCCTCGCGGCCGGGAGAACGATGGGCTATATCCCGGGTGGTCGGGTCTTGGCGGCACGTCCACCATGTTGGTGGGGTACGTTGACACACTCTGGTTGACCGGATATACAGAGGCCGCGAGATTCGTCGGATGATCGCCTTCCGGCGACTCGTGGCTGCCGCTTGGAGTTTGTGGAGTGTGGAGTAAGGAAGCCTTGTTGATGAGTGAAACTATTAGCATCATGCCCTGCCTCGACATGCGAGACGGTCGAGTCGTCAAGGGCGTCCACTTCGTCGATATTCAGGATGCGGGCGATCCGGTGGAATGTGCCCGGGCGTATTGCGAGGCAGGCGCCGACGAACTAGCCTTGCTGGACATCACGGCAACGGTCGAGGGACGCCGTACGATGCTCGACGTCGTCCGACGCGTTGCCGAGGCCACCACGATACCGTTTACGGTGGGCGGTGGAATCGCCGACGTCGCCTCGGCCGCCGCGGTGCTCGAAGCCGGGGCCGACAGGATCTCGACCAGCAGCGCCGCGTTCCGCAAGCCGCAGGTCATCGCCGAGATGGTCAAGGAGTTTGGGCCGGACAAAGTAACCGTGGCTATCGACGTCGACCGGAATCCGGCCATGCCGTCGGGTTACGAAGTCTATATCGACGGTGGACGAACCGCCACCGGCGCCGACGCGGTCGAATGGGCCAAGCGGGTCGATTCGTTTGGCGTGCCGGTCATACTCCCGACCAGCAAGGCAGGCGACGGCGCGAAGACGGGTTACGACCTGCCGGTCATCCGCGCGATGAAGGAGAGCACCTCCGCGCGCATCGTCGCCTCGGGCGGCGCCGGCGAGTTATCGCATTTCCATGACGCGGTCGAAGCCGGCGCGACGATCTTGCTGGCTGCATCGGTGTTCCATTTTCACATGATCGCTATCCCTGACCTGAAAGGCTATCTGCGCGAGCGCGGCGTGGAAGTGCGTTGAAACAAGCACGCCGATAACGTCCGTTTTGCACGCCGACAACCATGATTCTCGACCTTCTCGAAAACGCCCCGCGTTATCATTCACTTCATCCCGGCTTTGCCGAGGGGTTTGCTTTTCTGCGCCGTGAAGACATCGGCCGTCTGTCCGACGGTCGATACGAGATCGACGGCCAGCGCGTCTACGTGATCGTGTCGCGGTCGGAAGNNGTTACATCGACATCCAGTGCGTGATTGGCGGCGAGGACTCGATCGGCTGGCTGCCGACGTCGAAATGCCGAGCGGCTTCGTCGCCGCACGACCCCGAGAAGGACATTGCGTTCTACTCCGATGCGCCGGCGACGTGGCTGTCGCTGCCAACCGGCACGTTCGCCGTCTTCTTTCCCGACGACGCACACGCGCCGCTGGCCGGTTTGGGGGCGATTCACAAGGCAGTCGTGAAGGTGGCTGGGGCTGGGTGAATCGCTGGGTTCTCGCCCGTCGCTGAGCCGACCCGGGTCGGTCATGCGACGACAACTCGTTGAGCCTCTCTCACTTGCGCTTCGGGTTGGCGTGCGGATCACGGTCCTTCGGGATAATGGTGGCATCTGCTCGTTCGGGTCATTCGAATGAACGGCGGTCAAGACGGCTGATCGAGGCCGACGTCCGCACCGAAGCAATACAGCCCCTCCTTTCGGGTGTTTAAGGTGGGGGCTTTGGGAAGACAATTCCGGTGATTCGTGTGTTTCTAATTGTATCGACTGTGTAGGGCGATAACGCTTGTGAGTGAGGTATTGATTATCCGGACATTGCCGAATATTCGGATCAGTCCAGCAAACCCAAAGAGAGTTGGGGGAATTACGATGAGTGGAAGAACGTGGAGTCTAGGTCTGGCCGCATGTGCCATTTGCATGTTTGCCTCCGAGGGCTTGAGTCAAACGGCCAACGCGAATCGCCGGATTACCCATGCCGGCTTCAATGCGCGGACGATGTCGAACGCCGCGCCCGTTGCCTCGCCAGAAGCGGATACTTCGCGGGAAGGCGACTCGGGGAACCGTGGAGCCGCGTGGATCGGCGACTGCCGTGACGATTGCGGCGATGCATGCGGCGACGACTGCTGCGAGGAGTCGTGTTGTCCGACGCGTACTTGCTGCCCGACGTGGCGAGT
>DOEZ01000674.1 GCA_003532715.1 Planctomycetaceae bacterium | reverse complement strand
CCCAGCAGTGAACTGCTGGGCAATTATCAGGCGTCCCTCCGGGACGGAGCACGGCAAATGCACTTGTGTAGAACAACGAGGGCGTTTCCCTTGGCTACCAAATCATGGCCCTTCGGGCCGAAGGTGCCGCAGCTCGATGTCGTCCGGATTGATCCCGGCCAGGTCGCGACACATCCACTCACCAGAGCCCCCTATGATGGGTAATGAGTTTCTCGTGGGGAGGGGACCGATGCGTCGGGGTGAGAATGTGATTGGGACTACAAAGAAATAGTCTCTGATGGGGGGCCGGCGACCTTTTAACTCTGTCAACATGTTTTCCCCAACCGCCAGTCCTCGCCGATGCGGCTCGATCGACAAAACCGCGCGAAACGGCCCGAAAAAAGCGGCTTTTTCGACATCCGGGCGTGGTCGACGACGGGTGCCCGTGGAACCGCCGCACTGGGTTCTGATAGAATGGGTTCTTTCGCCATCGGCCCCACGGTGGGCTGTCACCAGGAATTCGCGAGAGAGCACGGAATGTACGACCAAGAGCCCATCACCGAGCCGAACGAGGATCTCGACGCCACGGCCGACGCGCTGGCCGGGCCATCCGACGCCCGGGTCGAGGAAGCCTCGTCGAAGTACCTTGCTTCGTGGAACCACTTGGTCAGCACGACCAATTGGGAAAAGGGACGCATCATCAACGAGTGGCGCGAGGCGTTGAGCGCCGTCGACGCCCCAACGTCGGAGTACTCCGACGAAGCGTGGAGCCGCCGCGTGGGCAACGTCACGCCCCAGCACGTCGGCCGCCTTCGCCGGGTTTATTCGCGATTTAACAAGACGCACAAGCAATACAAGGGCCTCTACTGGAGCCATTTTCAGGCCGCGCTCGATTGGGACGACGCCGAAATGTGGCTCGAAGGGGCCGTGCAGAGCGACTGGTCGGTGTCGGCCATGCGCGAAAGCCGCTGGGAAGCCGTCGGCGCGCCGGCCGATCAGAAACCGCGCGACGAAGACGTTATTCTCGCCGAACTCGACGAGGACGTTCGCGCGATCGACGACTCGCCGCGAACTGGAGGATCGACGGCGACCGTTTCCGACATCGACGACGCCACGTTCGAGGATGAGGATTTGCTCTCCTCCGGCGGCGATTCGGACGGCGACGCCATGGGATCGGCCGCCGCTTCGGCCGAGAGCGCGACGAGCGAGATGCCCGGCGCGCCGGTGCGTCCGTTCGAGGACCTGCCCGAACTGCCCCCCGACGTGCATGAGGCGTTCGAGGCCATGAAGCTGGCGATCATCAACCACAGGATGTCCGGCTGGCGCGACATTTCGTGCCACGACCTGCTCGCCGCGCTGAACTCCCTCAAGCAACTCGCGCTGGCGCCGTCGGACGGCTAACCGGCAATGGTTCTCAACCCGCTCACGCGCCCGAAGCGCGAGCGAGGGCGAGGGCGATGAAACGACTTGTCCTCGCTTGCGATTGGGGCTGGTGTTTTGCACACCGCGCTGCTATCGCCGGCTCGTGTATGATTCGGGCTAACGCCGCGGCAACGAAACTGCCGGTCGTAACGAGACCCAGACTCTCGTGGGCGAAGCAAGCCCACGTCTCCCGGCAGTTCCGCGGCCTGGCGGCTTTCTTCCGTGTTTCTCGAGTTGGCACTCATGAGAGCATGCCGGATCACCCCAGCAATCCGACATGAGAACGGAAGGCGCTTGGCGTGGACATTAACCCATCCAACGCCAATAACCCAGATATCGTATCTTTTCCGCACGATCGTTAACTGCCTTGTCTGCGAAAACGGAACGAACGGACAAAACGGACGATCTTGATACATCTGGACGGAATGCGTCGAGTTTGCGGCCCCGCCCGGGGCCGGGCGGGCGATTGGCGGCCCGCCGCATATCGATGAAGAGTTGGCCACTCGGAGGCCCTCCCGGTCCGAACGGCAGACAATGCGTCCAATGGGGGGTAACATTCGCTTGACGAGGGCAGTCGCGTGCAACTATACTATCTAGATAGCCCATTATCTCGGGACATAACGACCGGACGTTTTTCAGCGGCCAAGCCAGGATTTTGGCTGGGCGATACCGCTCCCCTCTCAACAGAGAAAGAGTCGCATCGATGATTCGTTTCTTGCAAGGATTTCGCGGCCTCTTGGCATCGGTGCTCCTGCTGACGCCTGTCCTGTCCGCCGTCGCCCAAGAGGCGGAACCGGCGAAGCAGGATACGTTTCGCTCGCCGGTGCGAGGAGTGATGCAGAAGGCGGTTCCCGAGAGGGAAGTTGACGAATCGTTCAGCCGGCACGACGTGGTCGAGTTGCTGGCCGTCGATCCGGAGTTTTCGTGGGCAAAGAACGCGACCTTTCGTCGCGACATCTTTCACTTGAAATTCGATTGCAAGCCGTTGCGGATCGTTTGGGTCGATTTGCCGCAGAAGAGCGGCAAGCTGCAGCGCAAGCCGGTTCACTACCTGGTCTACAGCGTGACGAACGTGCCGATCGCCGACCAGAAGACCGATCCGCCGCGTTATGGCTGGATGCATCCCGTCAAAAGCGAAGACGAACCGCACAAATTCCTGGTTCAGTACGAGGACCGGCCGATTCGCTTCGTGCCCGAGTTTCTGCTCGAAAGTCCCGAGTATCAGAAGGCCTATTCCGAGCGGTACATTCCGCTGGCGTTGGACGCGATTCGGCAGCGCGAGGATCGGCTTCCCCCGGGCTGGTCGAACACCGACAAGACGGTCCATCGCGAGCCGCTTCGGAGTTCGGTCGAGATGGCCGGCGAGATTCCGGTCGGCAAGACGCTCTGGGGCGTGGCGATGTGGGAGGAGGTTGACCCGCGGATCGACCGTTTCGCGATCTATGTGCAGGGCCTGACGAACGCCTATCGATGGAAGGATCTGCCCGAGCGGTATCGGCCCGGGGTGGACCGGGCGGCCTATCGAAAGATGCTGCTCAAGACGCTCCGACTAAACTTCTGGCGGCCGGGTGACGAATTTCAACCCGAGGAGTCGGAGATTCGTCGCGGGTATCCGGGCAAGCCGGATTACGAGTGGCTCTATCTACCGAACCTGAGTGCGGCGTCGTAGTCGGGTTGGTGTCGTTTCTGGTTCGTTGGTTACTACGTGACGGGCCGCTCCCTGACGGTCGGGGGTCGGTTTTTGTAGATGGGCTCAGATTGCCTGGTGGGGCTCGCTCCACTCGACCCACCCTACCTCGCTCGAACCACCCTACTGGGGGGTTTGCGGGCGGGTTCTGGGCCGTCTTGTTCGTGCTGCGTCTTGACGGGTTGCCTTTCTCCTGCTAAAAAAAAGGCTTCCCTTTGGGACGGACGCATTGGCCAGGGTGGCGGCGTCTTCGTAAGTTGCTAAGAACAAACCAGTTATCGTCGAGCGGAAAGCTCCGAGTGAGGCCCCATCATGGCACATAAGAAGGGACAAGGCTCCAGCCGCAACGGTCGTGATTCGAACGCCCAGCGTCTTGGCGTCAAGCGATTCGGGGGACAATTCGTCCGCGCCGGCAACATCCTCGTTCGCCAGGTCGGCACCAAGTTCCATGCCGGCAAGGGCGTCGGCCAAGGAAACGACTATACGCTGTTCGCGCTGATCGACGGATACGTCCAATTCGATCGCGGCGGCCGTCGGATCAATATCGCCGAGACAAACTGATCCCGCTGGACGCATTTTTTTCGTACAATGCCGGGGATGGCTCGACGTCGGGCCATCCCTCGTTTTTTGGAGTCGTCCAGCCCGGATAGGTGCCATGTTTCTCGACGAGGTCGAAATTCAAGTCGAAGCCGGTCGAGGCGGCGACGGGTGCATGAGCTTCCGGCGCGAGAAGTTCGTGCCTCGCGGGGGGCCCGACGGCGGCGATGGCGGCAACGGCGGCAGCGTCATTCTGCTGGCCGAGGAAGGGGTCGATAGTCTGGCGGCCCTGTCCCACCGCAAGCAGTGGAAGGCCAAGAACGGCCAGCCCGGCCAAGGCTCGCAGTGCCACGGCCGGTCGGCCGACGATTTGGTGATTCGCGTTCCGCCGGGCACGGTCGTCCACGACGCCCAGCGCAATTTCGTTCTAAAGGACATGGCGGCCGGTGACCAACTGGTCGTCGCCCAGGGCGGTCGCGGCGGAAATGGGAATCTGCGTTTCAAGACGGCCACCCACCGCGCCCCACGCGAACACACGCCCGGCGGCCCGGGCGAATCACGCATCATCCGATTGGAACTCAAGGTGATCGCCGACGTCGGATTGGTGGGCAAGCCGAACGCCGGCAAGAGCACGCTGTTGAGCCGGCTGTCGCGGGCACGTCCCGAAATCGCGTCCTATCCGTTCACGACCAAGCACCCGAACCTGGGCCGCGTCCAGATCGACTTCGACCGGTCGCTCGTCATGGCCGACATTCCGGGCCTGATCGAGGGAGCCCACGCCGGCGCCGGATTGGGCCATGAATTCTTGCGACACATTCAGCGAGCCGGTATCCTCATCCACCTGGTCGAGCCCGAACCGATGGACCAGACCGATCCGCTGACGAATTATCAAGCCATCCGCGACGAACTGCGGCAGTACGACGAGGAACTTGGCCGACGTCCCGAAATCGTCGCCGTGACGAAGGCCGATCTACCCAGCGCCGCCGAGACGCGCGAACGTTTGGCCGAGACGATCGACGGGCCGGTGCTGCTCATTTCGGCCGTGACGGGCGAGGGACTCAACGAACTGGTCGGCATCATCGCCAAGAAGCTCGACGAGCAAAGAACGCCCGCCTGGTGAGGCGCAAAGATCAAGAGACGGACGATCATGAGCCAGACACGCCTGTTTCCGTTGATTGCCGTCGACGTGGGCAATGCGCGCACGAAGCTCGGCCGGTTTGCGGCCGACGGGGGCGCCGGGCTGCAAGAGCCCGAGGCGGTGCTGGCCGTCGATAACGCGACGGGCGCCTTGGACGGCGTGGCCGAATGGCTCGAGCCGATCGCGGCGAGTCGCGCGCGGTGGTCGATCGGCAGCGTGAACCGACCGGCGGCGACGCGATTGATCGACTGGCTCCGCGCGCACCGGCCCGACGACCCAGTCATGCTGCTTTCGGCGTCCGATCTGCGTCTGAAGGTTGCCCTTGCGCGGCCCGACATGGTCGGCGTCGATCGGTTGCTCGACGCCTTGGCGGCAAACCATCTGCGTCGGCCCGACCGCCCTGCCGTTGTGGTCGACGTCGGCACGGCGATTACGGTGGACCTGGTTTCGGCCGACGGCACGTTTCGCGGCGGGGCCATTCTGCCGGGCATGGCCATGGCCGCCCGGGCGCTGCACGAGTTCACCGATCTGCTGCCGTCGATCGAGACGTCGGACCTGACGACGCAGTCGGCCGCCGTCGGCACCTCGACCGAATCGGCCATGCGAAGCGGGCTGTTTTGGGGCGCGGTCGGCGCGATCCGCGAGTTGGTCGGGCAAATGACCGCAGCCGAGACGGATCGAGGATACGCCGCCGAGCCCGACGTGTTCCTGACGGGTGGCGCGGGCCTCTTGGTCGCCGAATTGCTGGGTCCGTCGGCACGGCACGTCCCGCAACTGACGCTGTCGGGCGTTGCGCTGGCGGTGCGGGGGGATTAGGGATTGGGGATTAGAATCGTAGGGTGCGTCGTGACGCACCGATCGAATACGACTATAATTGTTCTTCATGGAACTCGTTGACGGGTTCGCCGCCGGCGCGGGTTATTAGCCACATGTAGACTCGGGGGTCGATCTTCTCCGTCACGCTTCGCACGCTGCCGTCGCCCAGCCCGTGGTTGACCAACCCCGGGTGGAAGCTGCTCGGACCGTGAGCCCACGGTTGGCTGCCCGAATGGTCGCCCGCGTCGAGGTAGAATCTCCCTTTGCGGGCATCATCATCGCCCCAATTGATCGTTGTCTTCACGGCGTCGGTCGGTGAGAAGAAGGCTTTGTCCTCGAAGGGTTGGA
>DOEZ01000076.1 GCA_003532715.1 Planctomycetaceae bacterium | reverse complement strand
GCGACCAGCGGAAGCTGCTCGGTCGGACCGATCGGCCCGCAAATGCCGACTGGTTTGTCCGGGGTCGCTTGTTTCCACGCCGTCACGTATTCCAACGCCTCGGACAGATAGAAATCCTCGAGCGTGTCGTACATGACCACGCGAAAGCCGGGACGCGAAAGACGCTCCATGTCGGCAACCGTCAACCGGGCCGCGTCGTCGATGATTTCCGCGTCCAGCGTGGTGTAGTCCCACCAGTCGGGCGCCACTTTGCTCAAGGGCCTTGCCATGCGTTTTCTCCTTGCATCACGTTTTGTTTCTTTGGTCGCCGCGCGAACCGTCTTCTCATATATTTGCGTTACGGCCGGGACGCGCCAAACAACTCGGCCAAGAGGTCGTCGCGCGGGTAGCCGTGGCCCCGGTGTTGCACGAACGCCTCGGCGGCGGCCGCGCCGGCCGTTTGTCCGCGTAATGCCGCGTGGCGCCGCATCGAATCGAGGTATTCGTCGGTTCCATGGTGGGCGCGCAGCCAGTCGCGCTGACTGGCGTGGGCGGCCAGCATTTCGGTCTTGCGGTCGAGCTGTTCGGTAATATCGACCAGCGTGGTCGGCGCGACGGGCACGCCGAGTGGATCGACGCCGTCCATCGGATCGGTGTAATAGAGCCACGGCACCGCCGCGTCTTCGCGCGCCGGGTGGGCCGAAGCGTTGGGCATCGCGTAAAGGAACGTCGCGGCCCGGCACAACAACGAGGTCATCTCGTGGTCCATCATGTAGTCTTTGGCCGGATGAGTAAACACGAGCGACGGGGCGATCCGGCGAAGCAAATCGACGCACTTGGCCAACGTTGGCTTGTCGTAGACGACGAAACCGTCGCGTTCGTCGAGGCAGTGATACGTGGCCCCGAGAAGCGATGCCGCCTGCCGAGCTTCGCGCGTGCGGGTCGAACTGATGTCCCAGGGCGTCTCGGAGGTCGTGCCGCAATCGCCGGCGGTGAGCGTGGCGATATGGACCTCCCACCCGGCATCGGCCAGCCGAATCAACGTGCCGGCGCACTGGAACTCGGCGTCGTCGGGATGCGCCATGAGAGCCGCAACTACTTTCCTTCGACACGAAACAGACATTTCCGCGGCTCCCGCAACATACCGGATCCGATCGGACGGCCCCCGCGACCTTCCATGACCAAATCCGCTCTGACGCCATTGTCGTCCGTCGGAACAGGGCTTTCAAGCCCGGATATTCAAAACGCGGGCGATTCTCACTCGTTGTGCAATACACCAACCCGGATGAGTCACGAGCCGATACCAACCCGAAGCGCAAGCGAGAGGACAGAAACGACTTATCGTCGCTTGCGAATCCGGCTGACATTCTGCACACCGCGCCGAAATCAAGGGCTCGTGAATAATTCGGGCCAGTATGAATACACCGTTGGATCACGCGCGCAAAAAGAGACCCGCCGAGTAAGGGGAGCACTCGGCGGGTCGTGGGGAACCGGGCAAAGTTCCCTTTTCGCTATCGTATCCGTTGATGCGAGGGGGGCGCATCGAACGGTTCGACTAGTACATGTCTTCCGGGCTGGGGCCGGCCGGGGCCTTTTCTTCCTTCGGAATCTCGGCCACCAGGGCGTCGCTGGTCAACAGCAACGTGGCCACGCTCGAAGCGTTTTGCAGAGCCGTGCGGGTGACCTTGGTCGGGTCGATCACGCCCGCCTCGACCATGTCCTCGTAGACGCCGGTCGCGGCGTTGTAGCCGAAGTTGCCCTTGCCCTCGGCGACCTTTTCGCAAACGATGCCGCCGTCCTGGCCCGCGTTCGCCGCGATTTGCGTCAGCGGTGCGCGGCAGGCGCGGAGGATGATCTTGTAGCCGACTTCCTCGTCGGTGGCCAGGCCGTCGGGCTTGACCGAGGCCGAGGCACGCAGCAGGGCGACGCCGCCGCCCGGCAGAATGCCTTCCTCGACAGCCGCGCGAGTGGCGTGCAGCGCGTCCTCGACGCGGGCCTTCTTTTCCTTCATTTCGCTCTCGGTCGCCGCGCCGACGTTGATCTTGGCCACGCCGCCGGCCAGCTTGGCCAGACGCTCTTCGAGCTTCTCGCGGTCGTAGTCGCTGGTGGCCTTTTCGATTTCACGGCGGAGCTGCTCGATGCGACCCTTGATTTCGGCGCTCTTGCCCGCGCCCTCGATGATGGTCGTGTTTTCTTTCTCGACGACGACCTTCTTGGCGCGGCCCAGATCGGCCAGGGTAAGGCTTTCGAGCTTGCGGCCGAGGCTCTCGAACAGGGCGGTGCCGCCTGTCAGGATGGCGATGTCCTCGAGCATGGCCTTGCGTCGGTCGCCGTAGCCCGGCGCCTTGATCGCACAGCACTTGAACGTGCCGCGGAGCCGGTTGATGACCAGCGTGGCCAGCGCCTCGCCGTCGACGTCCTCGGCGACGATCAACAGCGGCTTGCCGGCGTTGACGACGGCCTCAAGCAGAGGAACCAAATCCTTGATGTTCGAGATCTTCTTCTCGCTGATCAGGACGTAGGTGTCCTCCAGAACGCATTCCATTTTCTGCGGATCGGTGACGAAGTAGGGCGAGAGAAAGCCGCGGTCGAACTGCATGCCTTCGACCCATTCGACCTCGGTGGCCAGGCTCTTGCCCTCGTCGACCGTGATGACGCCGTCCTTGCCGACCCGGTCCATGGCCTCGGCCAGCAGGTTGCCGATTTCGTTGTCGTTATTGGCGGCCACCGAGCCGACTTGGGCCGTTTCCTTCTTGCCCTTGACCGGGATCGACATCTTCTTGAGCTTCTCGGAAATGTCGGCGACGGCCTTTTCCATGCCCTGCTTGAGCTGGATCGGGTTGACGCCCGCGACGACCGCGCGGAGCCCTTCGTTGAAGATGGCCTCGGCCATGATCGTGGCCGTGGTCGTTCCGTCGCCGGCAATGTCGCTCGTCTTCGAGGCAACCTCGCGGACCATCCGCGCGCCCATGTTTTCATAGACGTCTTCCAGGTCCACTTCCTTCGCGACAGTGACGCCGTCCTTCGTGACGGTCGGCGAGCCGAAGCTCTTCTGGAGGATGACGTTTCGGCCGCGCGGACCCAAGGTGACCTTGACGGCCTTGGCGAGCTTGCCGACGCCGCGGCGCAAGGCGTCGCGGGCTTCCTGATCGAACGCAATCATTTTGGCCATGAGTGATTCTCTCCCAATGTTTTCGAGGATGGATCGCATCGTATTCGATGCGAGATTGGTGTGTTTCGCGGTTCTGGTGGATTGGGTCGGCCGACGCGGCGCGACTATTCGATCACGGCGTAGACGTCGTCTTCGCGCATGAGAACGAGTTCACGATCGCCAAGCTTGAAATCCTCGCCGGCGTAGGAGCTGAACAAAACCCGGTCGCCCTTCTTGAGCTGCATCTTGCTTCGCGTGCCGTCGTCGAGCAAACGCCCGTTGCCGACGCTGACGACCTTGCCTCGCGAGGGCTTGTCCTGGGCCGAGTCGGGCAGGACAATTCCGCCGGAGGTGACCGTCTCGGCATCCTCGCGTTCGACGACCACCCGGTCGCCGAGGGGCTGAATTTGGATTTTGGTGGCCGTTGGGGCCGCTTTCTTTGCTTCCGTGGTCTTCTTCGCCATTGCTCTACTCGCTTCCAAAGGCTCGACTGAGTCAGAAATTTCAATAAGACACCCCGCCGTGGTGGTGGGTACGGCGGAACCAGGCTGCCAAAGTTGCGTCAACTTGGTGCCTTGCGGCCCAGTATTCGCAATCGGCGCGCCAAAGCGGCCTGGTTGCCTTAAGTGCCTATTATAAAGGAACTTGCAATGTGACGCGATCCTGTGCCTCAACGGGGCCGCGTGCCAACATTGCCGAGAGAATCGCCCGGCGGGGCAAAGTGTCTGCCATTTTGACACCGACTCGGGTTGCGGACAAAAAAAGGCTCCCGACGGCCGAAGCCATCGCGAGCCTTTTCGTTTTCTTGAGATTAAGCTTCGTCAACCGGCCGTCTAGCGAGTAATGCCGATCGACAGGCTGAGGCCCTGCATGCCCATGTCGCCCAGGGTGCTCGTCGGCGAGCCGACGTCGAACCAAAGCTGGCCCTCCCATCCGGCGCGGATGAAGGTGTCGACGCCGCGCGTCAAGGCGCGGTCGTATTGCACGCCGATCATGCCTTCGATGACGCCCGTGGTGCGGTCGCCGCGTTCGAGCGCGACGTCGTATTCCCCGATCGTCGAACCCCAATACGACCAGTGGCGCGTCCGTCCGAAGAGGACCGATCCGCGTGCTCCACCGACGAGCGACACTGACGACTGGCCAATCTGACGTTGCATTTCGAGGAAAACGGTTGGGCCAACGCCTTCAAAAGTATTATTGAAAATCGTGGCGACGGATTCTATGCCGGTCCCGCTCGCGACGCTGAGAAAGTCCAATTTCGCATACCGGAGGCCGCCACCGATCGTCAATTCGGTTCGCCCCCAGCGCAGGTCTTGCATGACGTCAAGGTCAAGGACGTGCATTTCCATATCGTGGAAGAAGGTCAGTAGGCCGCCATCTTCAACCTGGACTGCTTCATATCCCCAAATGTTGTTGAAATAGGGAACGGCATAACTGTTGTCGGCATCCGCCAAGAGCTCGCCTTGCATAAGCATGTGGTCGAACTGCATGTAGCGGATGCGGCCGCCCAAGCCGGTTTCGCCCATGTAACCGAGCCAGAATCGAGGCGCCATCTCATAGTCGGTCTGGAACGTGGTGGCCGATAGGACCTCGACCGGTCCATCCTCGTACGCGCGGCCGTACGCGATCGAATTCGAGAATCGCGGCCTCAGCAGTAGAAAATCGTACCCGCCAATGATGCCCGCCGAATGGCAGCACGCGCGGCTGACACCGCAAACCGGATCGCAGCAGGAGTCGTTCTTTTGGCAGCCTTGAAGCGACGTTTCGAGATTGGCCACCTTGTCCTCGAGATAGGCGATTCGCGCCACCGACGGATCGGTCGCGACGCCCGGGCGAGCGGCCGGGTATTGCAGCGTTTGTGCTTGTGCCGACGCGGCACAGAGCATCGCAAGCGCCGTTAAGAAATAGAAACTACGCATGTTTTGCGTCTCCCAATACGTGAAGTGAAATGGACCTTCCCAACGCCAACCCCACTGGTGCGCGTTAGGCTGCGCTCGGGCTGGATATTCCTATACAATCAAATCGACCGGCTGCATGGCTTACGAAAGACTTTTTGCTAATCCGGTCAGACGTTGCACATCCCTCCCATGCTTCCCAATTCCGAGTTCTTGTCGATATGGGTCGATCTCCACACCGCGAGAAAAGGCGCGGACCTTGATCAGAAAAAAGGCCCGCGACAGCCAAAGCCATCGAGAGCCTTTGAAATCGTGCGATTCAAACAAGTCGATGCGTCGTCTAGCGGGTGATGCCGATCGACAGGCTGAGACCCTGCATGCCCATGTCGCCCAGGGTGCTCGTCGGCGAGCCGACGTCGAACCAAAGCTGGCCCTCCCATCCGGCGCGGATGAAGGTGTCGACGCCGCGCGTCAAGGCGCGGTCGTATTGGACGCCGATCATGCCTTCGATGACGCCCGCGGTGCGGTCGCCGCGTTCGAGAGCAATGGCCAGATCGGCGGTTTCGCCGTCGAGTTCAGCCCAACCGACCCAGTGGCGCGTCCGTCCGAAGAGGACCGATCCGCGTGCTCCGCCGACGATCGACACTGATGACTGGCCGATCCGACGCTGCATTTCGAGGAAGACGGTCGGACCGGCGCCCTCGAACGTGTTCTCCATGAACGCGCCCTCTCCCTGCAACTCTCCGGTCATCGCGAAGGCCACGCTCAGGAAACTCGTCTTCGCATAACGAAGCCCGCCGCCGATCGTTAACTGCGTGCGGCCCCAGTACAGATCTTGCATGACATCGAGGTCGAGAACGTGCATTTCCATGCCATGCGAGAAGAACAGTTCGTCACCATCCTCCGCGAAGATCTGCTCCGGTCCCCAGACGTTGTTGAAGTAGTTGATGAAGTAACTGTTGTCGGCGTCCGCCAGGAGACTGCCTTCCATCAGGTTGTGATCGAACTGCATGTAGCGGATGCGGCCACCCAGGCCCGTTTCGCCCTTGTAACCGAGCCAAAAACGCGGCGCCATCTCGTAGTCGGTCTGGAACGTGGTGGCCGATAGGACCTCGACCGGTCCATCCTCGTACGCGCGGCCGTACGCGATCGAATTCGAGAATCGCGGCCTCAGCAG
>DOEZ01000137.1 GCA_003532715.1 Planctomycetaceae bacterium | reverse complement strand
CGCCATCAGACGTGGGTGGCGGCGCTTCCGAAGGAACCGGGCGATCTGTGGGACGCGCTGCAGGCGTTCGACACCGACAGCCGCCACGCTCTGTTTGCGCATTGCGTGTCGCTGTCGGTCAACGCGATCTATGAGGCCTACAACCGTCGGCCTCGTGCCCTTGCACATGCTGACCTGCTCGCCCAGGCGGTTAATCTCGACATGGTGGCGGCCGGATGGGAGCCCACGATCGACACCTATCTCGGCCGTGTCACCAAGGCGCGCATTCTCGCCTCGGTGCGCGAGGCGAAGGGCAACCGTGCCGGTGATCGCATCGAGCACCTCAAGAAATGCGACATGGCCGAAAAGGCGCAGGAATTGCTTGCCGGATCCGGCTGGTTGCCGGAGCCGCTGCGCACGCTTGGCCATCTGGTCACTGCTGTCGACGACACCTCGTCCGTCGAGACCCGCCAGTCCGGCGATCGTGATGTCGAAGACATGGCGGAAGACGGCGGTGAAACGGCCATGGCGGAAACTGAGCCGCAGATCGAAGATGAGCCGGCCGAGATCGATATGCAATTGATCGCGGCTGAATAGCCGAAGGAGCTACACGTCCACCCAAGGGCCCGTCAGCGACGGCGGGCCCATTTTCGTTTCGGAGCCCGTCATGCAACTTGCCACAGATCTTGCGCGACGGCTGGCTGCCCAGGCCGAGGCCGTCTGCCGACACTATCTCTCCAGCGGCCGCCGCGAAGGCGGCTATTGGCTTGTGGGCGACGTGCGCAATACGCCCGGCCGCTCAATGTATGTCCGGCTCAAGGATTCGCCGAAAGGCGTCGCGGGAAAATGGACCGACGCCGCCACAGGCGAACATGGCGATCTCCTCGACGTCATTCGTGAAAGCTGCGGCCTGATCGACTTCCAGGACGTGACCGACGAGGCACGGACCTTTCTCAGCATGCCGCCGCCAGAACCGGAGCCACGATCGCACGAGCGTCGGAGCCCCGCGCCGAGCGGCTCGCCGGAAGCAGCGCGACGTCTCATCGCCATGTCGCAGCCGATTACGGGCACAATCGTGCAAGCGTATTTACGGGAACGCTACATTACGGATTTACGCGGAACCGGAAACCTTCGCTTCCATCCGCGTTGCTATTACCGGCCCGACGAGCACGCCCCGACCGAGACATGGCCGGCGATGATCGCCGCCGTTACCGATCTCGACGGCAAGATCACGGGCGCGCACCGGACGTGGCTGGATCCCCGATCGCGGGACAAGGCGCCGATCGACACGCCGAGGCGAGCCATGGGCGACCTGCTCGGTTACGCGGTGCGTTTCGGCATCGGCGGCGAGGTCATGGCGGCCGGCGAAGGCATCGAGACCGTCCTGTCGCTCCGACAGGTGCTTCCCGACATGCCGATGCTGGCGGCGCTCTCGGCAGCACATCTCGCCGCTATCCTGTTCCCCGATACGTTGCGACGGCTCTATATCGCGCGGGACAATGATCGGGCCGGTGACGGTGCGCGCGACAGCCTGATCGAACGGGCCAACGCCGTCGGGATCGAGGCGATTGTCATCTCGCCGGCGCTCGGCGACTTCAACGAGGATCTCCGCACCCTCGGCATCGAGCATCTCCGGCAGCGGTCGCGGATGCAGATCGCACCCCAGGATGTCACAAGGTTCATGGCGCTGGCGGCATAGTCCGGCAGGGAGACTGACGATGGCGGTGCGTCGTCGTGCTCGCAGATGCACCAACCGTCGGAGGGGGACCGCGCCTCGGCCTTCGAGAGGGCGATCGGCCAGCAAACGGGCCAGCCCGGCAATGGCTGCGGCCGACGATTTTCCGGCGGCGCGTGCCGCGCCTTTCCATCGCGAGGCAAAATCGCCGGTCTTCGCCATCCTCCGCTGACGCTCCGGCCCTCCGCTGCGCTGCGGGTGCAGGGCCGGCCCGCCCGCCGGCTTTCGTCGCCATGAAGGCCGCGACGGTCGCGGTCCAACCGACGGAGCATCCCATGAGCGAGCACGACGAATTCGAACCGCATCACGCCTCATCTCCCACGGACCATGTCCTCACCGAACTCCAGCTCCACGGCTACCGTCCCTTCGAGGATGAACCAGACCAGCGACTTCTCCCCGACGGCAATGCAGTCGCAGGCGCGATCGCCGACATCTTCGACGCCCTGATTGGGACGCTGGAGGACACTCGCCTAGAACCGGACCTTGATGATCTCCTTTGGTCGACGGTCAACGTCTTTCACCGCGCCACCGACCGGATCGCGCGCGAACTCGACGACAACGAGCAGGCGCAGCGCCGCGGACAGCGTGAACAGGACGGCAGCGAAGTGAAGGCCGTCGAACTCGAGCGCCATATCGCCGAAGGGCAGACTCTGATCGAACGTCAGAACGCCTTCGAGCTGATGCGCGACCAGGCAGCCGAACATTACGAGCGCCACGTCGGCAAGACCTGGCTTCCGCGCAGCGGGTCAAGGGTCAACCACCGCAATCTGACCTCGGCGATGATCGACAGCCGCGACTTCCTGGCGGCGAAACGACGCGCCGAGCAGACGATCCTCCTTCCCGGTGGTCCGAAGATCCTTGTCACCGGCGGGCTGGACTTCAACGATCACCGGCTGATCTGGGCCAAGCTCGATCAGGTCCACGAAAAGCACCCGGACATGGTGCTGATGCACGGCAAGTCGCCGAAGGGCGCCGAGAAGATCGCATCGCTTTGGGCGACGAACCGGAACGTGCCGCAGATCGGTTTCGCACCGGACTGGACGAAGCACGGCCGCGCGGCGCCGTTCAAGCGCAACGACGAGATGCTGGAAGTTCTGCCCAAGGGCGTGATGCA
>DOEZ01000611.1 GCA_003532715.1 Planctomycetaceae bacterium | reverse complement strand
GCACGGCATTTACTATCACACGGCCATGGTCAATGGCCATACAAACCAGCTCTCCGAGATGGTTCCACCCGGGCGCATTCACCAGGAGATATGCCGATTTGTCCGGGCCAAGGCAACCAGCTACCTGGTCGTCAACACGAGCGACATTCGACCCGTTCCCATGACTACTGACTATGTCATGCGGCTTGCCTGGGATGCCTCGGAGGAATTGGAAAAAACCGACGTGCAAGCCATGCGGGATTGCTTCGTTCGATTTGGACAGCGTCAGTTCGGCGAAAAGGTCGCGCCCGCGCTGGCGGACATCTACCACGACTATTTCACCACTCCCTACATACAGAAGGGCCGCCGCGCGGACAGCGGCCTGACTCGCAGCGTGCGAGTTGCCGCGCGATCGCTGGCCGAGTGGGCGGCCAACGGCAAGAAGCCCGACCAACGAGTACTCGATGATGCCCGCACGAATTTGACCATGTATCGCGACAGCCATGCACGATTCAAAGGACTGCTCGATCGCGCGATGGCGCTTCGCGCCGACGTGCCGGCCGATCGTCGCAATTTCTATCAATTTCACGTGCTCACGACGCTCGAACTCTATCTGCACAGCTTTGCGGCGAACGAGTCCTTGAGCCGGGCGATGCTGGCCATGGCCGAGGGCGACCGCGATTCGGCCGTCGAGCACGCCCGGACGGCGCTTTTGCACTTCGACAAGATTGCGCCCGCGCTTCGCAAGGGCGAATACACCCCGTGGGAAGGTTGGAACGCGGGCGACGTGATAACGAATGTTGAGCCGAGTCGTCACGCATTGGCCGTCTGCGCGGCAGCTTTGGCCGGCGATCCGCCGCCGGCTCCCGTGCCCACCCACGATCCCTATAAGAAGATCCAGGAGTACCAACGGCCGTTCTTGAAGAACTATCCGTTGATGTACCCCCCGCGGGATCGGTAGGACGGAGACTGTCGAGCGGAAGAGACTCGGCAATCAGGATAACGGCGGGGGGGCGGCCGAATCATCGTCGGCCCCGCGTTTGCCGGTCCACTCTTTAAGGACGCCGCAGACGCGATGGTCCAAGGCGTCCAATCGCGCGATCAGGTCGTCTTGCAGGGTTTCAAGTTCGGCGAGCAGGTTGTTTCGCTGGGCTGCGGCTTCCAAGTGCTTCTCCCGATGGGGCCAAAACGGGGGCCAAAATTCAGCCAATAACGAGCCAAACGACATGCTTCGGCCCGATTGGGACGACGAATAGGATTGGGTCGGAATCAGGTGGGGCGGGACGGATGCGACCCGTCGGCGGCCTTTGGCTCGACCTGGCCCGGATTCTTCAAAACGCTAGTGATTCTCGCACGGTGGACGAAATACTAGCCCGAAGCGCCAGCGAGGATAGAAGAATAGACGGTTTTAGTGTCCTCGCTGGCGCTTCGGGCTGGTGTGCGTCGCTGAATCATCCAGGCCAGACGGCGGGCCTCTGGTCGAATGATCGGCCAAAGCGGGCCGCCAGGTTCACTTCGGTTTATACCAACTCGTTCCATAAGAACAAACCGGGCAAGATGTTAGGGTTGCGCAAGGTGGGGCGAATTGCAGAAGTCGGGCCGTCCGAAAGCCGAAACAAAGGGTAGCTTTCGGCTGCGAGAGGCAGGGCGTTCTTTTTCCGAAAAAACGTTCCAAATAAGCTTACAAAACCTGGACACGCTTCTCCGAGATAACTAGAATAACCTGTTCCACTTACCCCGGGCCAAAAGGCTCGGCCGTCCCGATAACCCGGAGATTTCAAGAAAGAAAGGTGTTCTGAGTGGTCAAACTGACATTGCGTGAGAAGGAGTCTATTCAAGAAGCGGTACGTCGTTTTCGCAAATTGGTCGAGCGAAGCGGCCTGAAAAAGGAAATGCGACGCCGCGAGTATTACGAAAAGCCGAGTGAAACCAAGCGACGCGCGAGGCTGCGAGCTGAACGCCGCTCACGTCGCACTCGCCTGTTGCAGGGCGTCTGAATCGCCCGCGGCAGTTCTTCAGTCGTCGCTGGGTAGCCGGCGGCCTTGTTTCTTTTGCGCCCGTTGCCGTTTTGCGTCGAGACGGCGGCGTTTCGATGCTTTCGTCGGCTTCGTCGGGCGTCGGATCTTCGGCGTTTCGGCCGCTTCGGCCAGCATGGCCCTGAGTTTTTCCAGGCAATCGGTCACGTTGCGCCCAGCGTCGCGAAATCGCTGGCTGGCAATCAACACATCGCCCTCGGTCGTGACGCGGCGAGCGTTCTTGGCCAGAAATCGCTGGCGAACCGCCTCTGGCAAGCTGGGGCTTTCGAGAATCGGCCAGCGGAGCAGCGCTTTCGAGCTGACCTTGTTGACGTTCTGGCCGCCCGGCCCCGAGCTTCGGGCGAAGGTGAATTCGAATTCAGCCAGCGGAATCTTCAGACGTGGGTTGACGACCAGCATGGCGATTCAGCCCAATAAATCGGCGTAAACTCGCTTGGCATTCTCGATCAGTTCGCGGTAGTCGATTGCTTCGACGTCTTCGCCCAGCGTTTCGACGTCGTAATGGCCGTCGTAGCCGCCCGCGGTGAGCGCGGCGACGATTTGGGCCAGTGGAACGACCCCCTGACCCAGCAGACAGCGGTTCTGCTCGCCGTCGGGCGTTTCCTTCGCGTCGCCCAACTGGACTAACGCCACGCGCGAGGCGATTTGCTCGATCCGATCGACCGCCTCGGGCTGTTGGCCCAGATGGTAGGTGTCGAACACGAGCTTCACCCGCGGGCTGGCGATTTCGTCGAGCAGCCCGAGCGTTTCGTCGAGCGAAGTGAGGAAGGTCCATCCGTCGGCACAGCCGGGATGCATCGGCTCGAGCGCGAGCGTGAGGTCGAGCTGATCGGCTCGAGTGGCCAGTTCGGCCAGCGCCCCTTTGACGAGCCGCCGGGCGTGGTTGAACGTGTGCCCGGCCCGGCCGCCGCTATAGACGATGACCGTCTTCGCGCCGATCTCGGCCGCCGTTTTGAGTGTTTCGGCCGCGTCGTCGACACTTTCCTTGTACGATCGGCCATCGCTTCCGGTGAAGCCGCCCACCCAGAATAGGCATGACACCCGCATGTTCGATTCTTCGAGCAGATCGGCGGCCTTGGCCTCTCCGAAATCGGACAACTTCCGTCGCCAGACGCCCATATTCTGGATGCCGGCGGCTCGGTAGTTCGTCACGTCTTCTTCGAAGGACCAGCGGTACGTGGTCGTTTCGTTGATGGAAAGACTGGCCATCCGTTGTTACCAACCCCGGGAATCGCTTCATTCGAGCGAGGATATTGCGCAATCGGGCCGGAAGCGAATCGCCCGAATGTCACGCCGTCCCGCGTCCGACTCGGCTCGCGCGGGCCGTGGTGGGCGAGAACCCAACGTCCGTACCGGGCGTAGTATGGTGGATTTTCGCCGCCCTGTAAAGTGCGATTGTCTCGCGATCGGCCTTGACCGGTCGGACAAGGCAGGCGACACTACGAACGCCATGAAGATACTCACACGATACATCGCGTTGGAACTGCTGAAGTGGTTTCTGCTGTCGTTGACAGTTCTAACGCTGATTATCCTGATCTTCTTCGTTTCGCGCGAGGCGATTCGGCACGGCCTGCCTCCAGCGCAGGTCGTCCGGCTGGTCCCCTATTTTCTCCCGATTGCCCTTTGGATTGCGGTTCCGGGCACGCTGCTGTTGGCGGCCACGAGCGTCTACGGTCGTCTTTCCGGCTGGAACGAGATCGTGGCGGCCAAGGCGCAAGGCATCTCGCCGCGCAAACTGCTCGAACCGATCTGGGTTCTGGCCTTCTGCCTGAGCCTGGTCACGGTCTATTTGAACGATTTGGCCGTTTCGTGGGGCCGCGTCGGCGCGGAGAATCTGCTCGTCAGATCGGCCGAGGAGATTGCCTACGGCATGTTGCGGACCCAGCCGACCTTCGCGATGGGCGGTCTCGAGATCACCGTGAAGCAGGTCGTGGGACGGCGGCTGCTGCGACCTCACATTTGGGTGAAGGGGAAAGGCTCGGGTTCCGACGTCACGATCGTGGCCGACGAGGTGGAGCTGAAGACGGATCACGAGCGGAACGAGTTGATACTTATCCTCCAGAACCCGACGTTCGTCACGGAGTTGGGCTACGGAGGCCAATTCCCGAACGAGCGGTTCGAGTACCCGATTCCGCTGCCAGATGCCAAACTGGCCGGCGATTTGTCGCCGTCGCAGCTCGAACTCCGCGTGATTCCCGCCGAAATCGTCAAGCAGAAGGAGCGGATTGAACGGCGAGAGAAGGAAATGGCCGCCAAGGCCGCGTGTCAGATGCTCAGCGGCGATTTGGGAGCGTTGACCGGCAACGAGTGGGAAATCCACGCTCGCCTGCTCCGTCTCGACCGCGAGCGGCTCTGCCGGTTGCGCGCCGAGCCGCATCGGCGCTGGTCGGCCGGGTTCAGTTGCCTCTGTTTCGCCTGGGTCGGCGCTCCCCTGGCCATTCGGCTCCGCAATCGGGACGTGTTGACCAGCTTCTTTCTTTGCTTCCTGCCGATCCTGATCGTCTATTATCCCCTGCTGGTGTTCGGCGTCGACGCGGCAAAGGTAGGACGGCTCCCGCCATGGTCGGTTTGGCTCGGCAACGTGCTATTGATCGCCTGGGGAGGCTATCTGTTGCGGAAGGTGCTCCGCTATTAGACCGGATCATTCACCAACCGGTAGGGTGGGGCGATTGCAGCGAGCCTTTCCGTAGAATTCAGGGTTTTCCGACAAGGCTCGCTGCAATCGCCCCACCTACGTGATTAACCCGCATTTCTCACCACCAAGCGGCTCCGGCGAGCGCGGGGTCGGGAGTGGGGGACGAGGGAGGGTGGCGGGGGCGGTGAAGGGCGGATGGGTGGGCGGCGGATGCTGTAGGCAGCCGTTGTCGGGTGACGGCGGGCCGTTTTGCATGGTCCGGAATGGTTTTGGCGCGGACCTTCAGCGTTGCGTTCTTGAAGAAACCTCTAGATTGGGGGGTCGCAAAGTCGTTATCCCGAGGCAGGCATCGGCAACGACCATCGACGCAGGTTCTCGACCACCTGGGCGAACACCTGTTGGTACGGCCAACTCTCCGACAGCGAAATCCACACACGACGAACCGTCGTGCGAACCACGGCTCCCCATTTGAGCAGTTTCAATCGGATCGTGTCGCAACGTGCTCGGGCCATTTCCGTGCCTTGCAGGCCGAACTGCCGCAACGCCATCAAGAGCGTGTAGGCCACACTCGAAAGCCACAACCGCAACTGGTTGGCTCGCATCGTCGCACAACTGGTGCGGTCGGCGAACAGGCACAACTGCTGTTCCTTGATCCGGTTCTCCATCTCTCCTCGAGCGCAGTACACATCCTCGTACAATAAGCGGGCGTCAAATTCTTCCGCCGAAAGCGAGGTGACCACGAAACGCGGGTTGCTCCCCTTGGCAAGATGTTCGGCCTTGCCCACCACGCGACGCTCGCGACTCCAACTCTTCCGCGTCCGATAGGTGAAGTCCTTGAAGACGCGCGACGCCTGCCCCGTTGCTTCGTGTCGCACCTTCGCCTCGTGTAGTTCCTTGCCCAAAATCCGCTGCAAACGGGCGTTTTTCGCCAGTCCGAGCACGAAATCAACCCCGTTGGTTTCGCACCATGCCATCAGGTTCTCGCGGCAAAAACCGCTGTCGCCACGCACGATGATCCGCACGCGGGGCCACCGGCGGCGAATCCGCTCGACGATCTTCGCCAGTTGCTTCACCGAACCCGCCGCGCCATCGATGTCCGACGGCCGCAGCTTGGCGCAGAGCAGGTGCTCGCCACAGAAGATGTACAGAGGCAGAAAACAGTAGCTGTCGTAGTAGCCGTGAAAGAACCGGCCCAGTTGACGGCCGTGGATGGGATCGTCCGTGGCGTCGAAATCGAGCACGATCTCCTCGGGCGGTTTCGAGTGCATCGCCAGAAACGTCTCGACGAAGAAGTCCTCGATGTCGTGATGCCGGGCGACGATCTTCTTGTAGCGGCTCTTTTCCCGGGCTCCGGTGGGCGTCAGTTCCAGTCGATTCAACGTGCTCTTGCCCGCCAGCGACTTGCCCCGATCCTCGACGCGACGGCGGTCCTGGCCGGTCGGATCGATCTTGCCCACCAGCACGGCCAAGAGCGGATCGTGGCGGAGTGCGTCATGGTCGTTGAGGTCCTCATACCCCAGGGCCAGGGCATAGATTCGTTGAGCCAGCAGTTCGTAAACCGAGTGTTCAATCCGCTCGGGATCGCGGTGGTCGGTAAAGCAACCAGCAAATCGCCGGAGAATGCCCGTCTTCGCTT
>DOEZ01000401.1 GCA_003532715.1 Planctomycetaceae bacterium | reverse complement strand
CCTCGCTTGCACTTCGGGCTAGTGTGGCGTCATGAAATGCTCCGGGTTCGCTGCTGTCGTGCCCGAGAACAGCACGGAGCGAACCGGGAAATCACACGATCCGACCGATCCGAGTCGAATCGGATTAGACACGATTGCCGTCGGCATTCGCTGCTGCAATCCAGTCGACCCGAGCGCTGAATTGCGTCGCGCCGTGAGCCAGTTCGGCCAGCAACGGTACCCGACAGTGACGGACCAACTGTTCCCGATTGCTCGCGATGCTGGCGTCTTCGGCTCGCGGCGCCNNCGGTGATTCAGCACGATGCCGGCCACGGGAAGCGGGCGGCGGAAATGCGAGGCCGCCACGAGTGTCTGCAACGTCTGATTGAGGGTTCCCAACACGTTCGGCGAGACAATGACAAGTGGAAAGCCGAAGGCCAAGGCCAGATCGGCTACGTAGAGCTCGTCGCCCATCGGCGATAGTAGTCCACCGGCCCCCTCGACAAGCACGAAGTCGCTCGCAACGAGCCACGGCTCGATGCCGGCTTGCAACAACTGGGCGTCGAGCGATTTACCCTCCGCCCGCGCGGCCAAATGCGGCGCCAGCGGCGCCTCGAATACTTGGGGACACACCTGGTCGAGCGTGCCCGGTCGGCCGGCCGCTTCCCAAAGGGTCCGCGCGTCGTCGGAGACGAGTCGGCCGCCGACTCGCTGCGCGCCGCTGGCCGCCGGCTTGTAAACGCCGACACGAATTCCTTGCTCGCGCAGATCCCGCGCGATCAGGGCCGCCACGTAGGTCTTGCCCACTTCGGTACTCGTGCCGGTGATGAACAGGCCGGGTGGTTGCTTATTCATGCCATCACGGGGCCGAGTAGTAAAAAATCAGCCGCTGGGGCAGTCTCTTCGTGTCGGCCGTCAGTCTGAGCGATTCGCGACAATCGACCGGCGCCAGCAGCAGATAGCGCCAGGCGAGTCCGGCCTTGTGCCCGCTCAGGTTGACGCGATAATCGTTCCCCTCGCGGCCCAGAAACCGGGCCAGGCTCGTCGCGTTCCATCCATCGGCCGGTCGGCCGTCGACGAACAAGTCGGCCACGCCGAACGCTTCGCCGTCGGCAACGTCGCAGACCAGTCCAACCCAGCGGCCGGCGCGGTCGATCCGGAACAGTTCGTCGGTGTCGTCCGACGCCGGAAGGTAGGTTCCTCGCAACCGCATTCGCCCACGAATGTCCTCGCGAGTCCGGTCGGTCGCCGGTTCGTAACACAGTTCGACGCCAACGTTCTCGATCGGCCGGTCGCCGTGGTTGACGGCCGCCACGGTGATGCCGGCGCCGAACGGCATCGCCAGCATGTTCGCCAAGCCGTTGCGGTTGACGAGCACGAAATTGTAGTAGTTGCCGCCATCCACGAATCCGGGCAGCAAGAGTCGCGCGGGGGCGGAAATCGCCGGCCGCGACTCGCCGTCGATGGTCACCTCAAGCCAGAGATCGTCACGGGCAAGCACCTTCGGCTCGCCTTGGAGTTTCAACCAGCGAACCAATCCGGCCCCCTCGATGCGAGCCAACGTCGCCGTTTCTCCGGGGGCGATGGTCTTGGGCTTCGATCCGGCGCGCCGCGCGGCGTCCTTCTCGCGGTGGACCCCCGAGCGCATCACGTGCTGTCGATAGAGAGCCGAGTGCGGCCAACCACGCGGCACGCTCTCGAGCCCGCCGAACGTCTCCAACGGCGTCTCCTCGGGAAACGTGAGGTACTCGATCCGATAGTCAACGTCTTTTCCGTCGCGCAGGACGATCGTCAACGACTTCTCGTAGGCAAGGCAGGTCAAGACCGGCTCGCGGTCGTTGCTGATTTGGACGGCGCGGCGATACAGCTCGTTCGGCTCGCACTCGAGCCGGGGCGCGGCCTCGCCGTCGAAATAGAAGGCCAACCGCCCGGAATCGTTGGCCCGCGCAAGCCGCACCGCGGCGCCCGGTCCGGTCAGCTTCGCCAGGACGAGCTCGCGCGGCGCCGAACCCGAAATGCGCCGCGACACCGCGTGCGAAACCACTCCGTCGTCGCGTGAAAGACTCTCCGTGTTCATCAGGCGGTCGACCACGCGTTGGACGGCGTTCATCGGCCGGGGGTCCAACCACGTCACCAGACCGGTTCCGGGGGGGGCTTCGAGCAGACGGAGGTTTCTGAACCGGATCGCGGACCGATGATCCTGCGGTCCGATCCAGCCCTGAAGACGCCGATGCTTAAGTTCGGGATGATGGAGCGTATTGAACTGCTGCGTTAGCTCGCCGTTGACCCAGGCCGAAATCATCCAACCGTCGGCCTTGACCACCACCGAGTTCCATTCGCCGCGACGGTCGGCCCGGGCCAGCGGCGGCACGTTGCCGTAGATGGCCATCTGCGAGTGTTCGTTCAAGGGCTCGTCGAATGGGCGGTCCCATATCTGGATTTCCATCCCGTCGCCCGAGGGCCATCCGCCGGGCGGCGTGCGGATCCCAAAGCCCGAATTGCAGCGATCCGCAGCCTTGTAATCGAAGGAGAGCGTGAAATTGGCGTATTCCTTTTTGCTGCGGAGGTAGCCCAATCCTTGGGGATGAAGCGCCAACTCGTCGCCTTCCATCCGCCACGACTTTTTGTTGCCGTCCCAGTCGGCCAGATCGTCGGGGTCTTGCAGCAACCATTTCCCCGCGGGCTCGGCGGCTCGAAGCGAACGAATCTCGCCGTGCCCGGCGAGCATGGACAACTCCAGGCCGAATCGTCGCCGGGAATCGACTGCGACCTCAACGGCAAACGCGTCGTCGATCCACACAGTGAGTTTTCCGTCGGCTCGCAATAAGCGAACCGTGTGCCATCCATTGGGACGCGGACCAACGGCAATCCCGGCGGCAAGTTCCTCCGAGCCGTCCGTCAGCCGGCCGCAACCGGCCCCCTCGCACAGCGTCAGGCGAAGTCCCGGGCCGTCGGGAACCTCGGGCAAGGCGAAGTGCAAGCTTCCCTGTTCAGCTACGGTCCATTGGAATCGAACCTCAAAATCACCGAACGTGTACCCCGACAAAAGGGGCGACGCGCCCCGCGCCCCCGTCAGCACGCCGTCGACCATGGTCCAACCTCGAGGCGGTTCGGCTCCGTGGTCCCAGCCGGCAAGCGAGTCGGGTCGCATGAGGCTCAAGCCAAAAGGCCGTTCGCCGCGCGCCGTCGGTGCGAAGCACTCGCCACAAACCAAAGCAAGACCCAGCGACAGACCAACCAGAAGGGAACATGACGGTCGGGCCGCCAGATGGAATGAAAGAAGTTTCATGGCAAGTCGTACGGTGTGAGTTCTCGGGACGGATGAAGGACGTGGCGGACGAGGCTTGGCACTACAACTCGAGAAACTCCTCGATCGCTTCTCGCAAAAGGCTCCGATCCGGTTCGACACCGGTCCACATCCGACAGTTCAAGAAGATCTGGTTAGTGAAGACCGAGACTCCGTCGAGCGTTGCGCAACCGTGTTGCCTCGCTTGCTGAAGGAGCCACGTATCCGGCGGATCGATCGTCGTGTCGACAACGGTTGCCCGCGAGTCGAGATTCTCCAAATTCACGGCCAAGGGCGTGTCCGGGTCGTCTTGCGCGGCGCTGGTTGCGTTGATCAAGACGTCGATCTCGGCCGGAACGAGGTAGTCCTGGCCCCAGGGAACGGGCGACGAAGACACGTCGAACCGTTTTGCGAGAATCTCGGCCAGTTCGACCGCGCGCTGCTCGACCCGGTCGAGCACGACGATTTCGGCCGCCCCCGCGTCGGCCAGTTCGACCGCAATGGCGCGCGCCACGTGGCCCGCCCCCAGCAGCACGACGCGACGGCCGGCCAAATCGAACCGGACGCGAAGCAGATCGACCAACGCCTTTCCCTCGGTGTTCTCGCCGACAAGGCGATTCTCGTCGCGGCGAATCAAATTAACCAAGCCCGTCCGCTCGGCGGTCGGGCCCAGTCCGTCGAGAAGCGGAACAATCGCTTCCTTGTGCGGGTCGGCAACGTTGCCGCCCAGAAAACCCATGACCTTCATGCCGCGAATCGCGTCCGACAAGTCGTCCGGATGGATCTCCAGCGAGACATAACGCCAGTCGAGCCCATGACGCGCGAACGCCTTCTCGCTCATGTACTGAATGGGATTTCCACCCACGGGATAACCCATCAAGGCCAGGATCGGCTGAAGCGATTTGCTGGTCACCTTCGAATACACTCCTGTGAGAGCACGGTCGGACTGCTCGCGTACGCGCGGCCGCGCGACGACCACTCGACGACACATGCCGAGTCCGACCGCCGCGACAACACAATGGTCTATTCTTACGTTTGGGCGCGACAATTGCAACGCATGGATACAATCGAATCACGGCACCCCCCTATAGTGTGTATGGTTCCCGCGAATGGATTCGTGAGGGGCACAAGATGGTCCTTTCCTCGATGTGGCTCCATAGTGTTCTCGTCACGACCGCCGATCGAAAGATGACTGACCGAGGCGAAGCGTTTACAATGGATAGGTTGCTTCCGAGCTATCGTACGCATGAGAAATCACCCCGTCGTATCCACTGGATGCATTCATGAAAATCCCGATTCCGTTGGCCGTCGCCCCCGTGGTCCTGTTGTGGTTCGTGCCTTGCGAGGCCGCGAACGATGGAAAAGCGGCCGACGCCAACACGTGGCGGGTTGCCTGGCAATGGACCGGCGATTCGCTGCCGCCCGTCCTGAAACTCACGTTCACGAATTCCACCGGCGCGCCGGTCTTGTTGACGGACTGGGAGTTGACAGGCAAGGACGCGGACCGGTTTGCCTTCGAGGCGAACAAGCCTCCGGCGTCCTCGACCTGCGAGTCGAATCAATCGGTCGCGGTGCGCCTTGCCTGGAACGGATTCTCGTCGAATTCGCCGGCCGAAGCTTCGCTTCGCCTCGTCCACGAAGTCAATGGGGCGAACGTGACGCATGATTTCGATCTGCGCGAACCGACCTCGCTATTGCCCCAGAAGTATCGAATCGAAGGATTCCTGGAAAAACGGAACCAACCGCTCGTTCGCGATGCGAGGGGACGTCTGGTCGTTCATGATACGTACCACGACGGGCCCATGATCGAACGGCTGCTGACGGCCTTCGCCGAGGACTACCCCCGAATCGCGTCGTTGCGCGAAATCGGCGAAACTTGGCACGGGCGCAAGATATTGGGACTGCGGATAACCAGCGGCATGAGGCACGAGTGCCGCAAACCGGCGTTTCTCTTCGTCGGGGCGCATCACGCCAACGAGCCCTGGAGCACCGAGGTAGTGCTGGACATCATCCACCAACTCGCGACCGGCTACGCGAGCAATCCCGAAGTCCGTCGCTGGGTCGATCAATACGAGATCTGGTGCGTTCCACTGGTCAATCCCGACGGGCTGCACAACTTCTTTCACGTCACGGGCAGGGGACGAAAGAACGGCCGCGACACGAACGACAACGGACTCCTCGACGCGAGCGACGGAGTCGATCTGAATCGCAACTACCCCTACCGCTGGCATTCCCTGAACGAAACCGGATCCAACGGCGATCCGGCGCACGGACGCTACCGAGGACCGTCGGCTGGCTCCGAACCAGAAACGAAGGCCGTCATGCGACTGGCCGATCGCGAGCGATTTGTCATGCTCATCAGCTATCACACGTCGGGCAGCAAGGTACTGGTTCCTTATACAATCGACGGCGCGCGGAACCCGCATCCCGACGCCGCGTGGATCGTCGGCGCTCACCTGGCCGCTCTCTCGGATACGGCTCGCCTCGACCGCGATTACACGCCCGTCCGCAAACTCTACAGCGTCGACGGCGTGGACCAGGATTGGCACTACTGGCGGCACGGCACGCTCGCCTATTTATGGGAGGGTCCCGAGACGCTTCCGTCCCTGGAGAGGCGCGAGAAGATGATTGTCGGCGCGCGGCCGGGGTGGCAGTATCTGCTCCGACGACTCGAAGAGGGACCAACGCTTTCCGGACACGTCCACGACGGCCGAACCGGAAAGCCGATCGAGGCCGCTGTCTCGATTGATGAAATCGAGACCTTCGAAGGCGAAGTCCACGCCTCACACCCCGAAACGGGCCGATTCGACCGAGTATTGCCGATCGAAGGGACGTATCATTTGCGAGTGGAGAANNTGGAAACACGTTCGCGTTCACCTGTGGCCGCGCGATGAAGAGACGCCGAAACAAGGGACGCCGCGACCCGCGCCTTCCGGCGACAACTCCGCATGATGAATCCGCCGCAAGAACGAGAGCGGCGGGTCGATTCCGCCGTTAATCCAGCGGTACTTCCCAGGCCGGACGAACGCCTCCCGTGAGCCCCATGATCTTCCAGGGTACGCGGCCTTCCATCTCGGTCGGCGTCCGCTTCACCGCGACTCGCACCAAGAACGACTTCTTGCCGGCGTCCCCGTCGAACGTCACGACGAAAAGCATGACGACGACCTCGTCGCGGGTCGTCCTGTCAATGACTTCGGTTGCGTAGAATCGAACCGTCGCCTTCTCACCCAAGGCCAGCAGAACGCGAAACAACTTGTCGGCCAGTTGTTTTTCCAACTCGTCGTGAAGTCCGCGGTTCTCGCGGTAAGGGGCCCAAGAGTCCTCGCCGGATGACTGACGCGAGTCGGGGTTCAGCGTGAGCTGGTGGGCGAGCTGAGGTTGCCCTTTCGCCATCCGCTCGAACCACGCCGCGCCGACCTTTCTCGCCTCGGCTTGCAGCAGGCGGCGATGGGTCACCCACTGACCTGCGGCGACGCTCCCAAGAAGGATCGACAAGAGAAGTCCGGCCAAGGCCGCTTTCCGACCCGTCAACTCCCCCTCGCGCCGCGCGAGCCGGACCAACGACCACGCGCCGACTACCACGCCGCATAGTGGGACGAGCAAGGCGAGTGGATCGATCAGCGCCGTTACCGAAAGCAATCCGAGAACCAGCGCCGTAACGGCCATGCCGCTCAGCGCCGCGTACGCTTCGCGGTCGACTTCCGGCATTTCGCGCAAACGAGACAGCGGTGGCGTTTGATTCTTCATGGTCTCGACAAATGCAATCTATTTCTTCCGTAGTGCCCCGGTCTTGTCCACGTGTTGCTCGATTTCTTGTCGGCGCGACTCGTACTTTCCGACGAAATCACCGTGATGATCGAAGGGCTTGGGCGTCGGCCAACAGTAGGCATTCTTCGAGGCCGACCACGCAAAACGCAGCCACCATCGGTCGGGCGACCAGGCAAGGACCTTGCCTTCGTTCGACTTGAAACCTCCGAACATGAACTCCTTGGCCAACGGCGCCGTGTGCAACGTGAACGTCGTGAAACAAACCATGGCCATGGCCACCATGCAGGCGAAAATCACGCTGCCGATCTGATCGGCCAGCTTCAAGAATCGCACCTTGACTCGGCACAATTTGTCCGTCAACAACCGCAACACGATTAGCGACACCGCGAAGATCACCCACAAGCAAAGGAAGTCCAATAGGTAGGTGTACGTCGCCAAGGAGTCGCTCATGCTCTCCAAGCGATTGGCGAGCGGCTCGAAGTAACTGGTCGCCAGCACTCCCGCAATCAGAACATTGATCAGCATGATGGCGTTTCCCCACATCCCCTCGGTGTAGAGACTGGCCACGACGGCAACGAACAGCACAAGCAGCAGGATATCAAGTAAGATCGCCATGATGCACAACCAATGGACTGAGGTTCGTGAAATGGAACGCATGACGCGAATGCGAGCGGTTTGTTTCCCGTGATTCGCGGCGCCGTCATTTCGGGGTGGTTACTGTTTCAATACGCGAGTCAACTCCTGGAGGGAGGTGATTCCTTTCGCGACGAGGACCAGACCCTCGGTCTGGAAGTTCTGCATGCCGGCCTTCCGGGCGGCCTGGCGGATCTCGTCGGTCTTCGCGCCCGTCGCCACCAATCTCCGGATGGCGTCGTCGACGATCATCAACTCGAACACGGCCGTCCGGCCCACATAGCCGATTCCGCCGCAATCGGGACAGACCTTCTCGGGTTCCTGGGGTGGTCGATAGAACGCCTGTATCCGGCCCGCCGGAATACCCAGTTGCTGCAAAATCTGCGGCGTCGGGGCATAGGCCTCCTTGCACGTGTCACACAGCTTGCGAATCAGCCGCTGATTCAGCACGGCCGTGACCGACTTGGCGAAAGCCTTGGGCGGCACCTTCAAGGCCAACACGCGCAACAATGCCTCGGCGCAGTCCTTGGCGCGGATCGTTCCAATGACCAACTCCCCGTCGACCGCCCGATCGCATAACAGGCTCACAACCTCGCCGTTGACCAGGTCTCGCATCACGATCACGTCGGGCTCCATGCGGAACATTCGAATGAGCACCTTGTCGATCTGCTTCGCCTCCGGCACGTTGTCGCCGAGTCGGTAGAAGTTGACTGGAATGTTCTCGACGTGCTCGTAGGGATTCGCCTCGTCCTCGGCGGCTAGAAACTCGCGGGTGAAGCGGTCCGTCTTGTGCAAGGCGACTTTTGTCGTGCTGCGCAGTCCGTTGGCCGGCATCGACGAAAACAGGACGAAACCCTGCCGACCGTTGAGCAACTCGATGAGTTGCTCCTGCATCTTCGGCCGCATGCCCAGATCGTCGAGTGTCTTGAACTGGACGTTTTCGGTCTCGACCTGAATCACGACCCGTTCGCCCGTCTGCGTCGCCTGGCTGGTTAGCGAGGCTTTGTAATCGAGGCCCCCGTAATTGATCAGAAACCGCCCGTCTTGACGTTGTTGGCGTTCCTCGGGATTCACGCCGCAAAGGACTTTGAGCACTTCCAGCGCGGGATCGCTCTTCTCGCGATCCTTCGGCTCGTCGTTGTGCCACACGCCGTCGATCATGTAACGTACGGTCACCGACTGCTGGGCGAAATCCCACATCAGGGCCGACGCGCGACGTTGAAGCATCTCGGCCACCGCGCCGCGAGCGTCGTTAAAATGCTCGAGCTGTCTCGCGGCCATCAGGTGGGCGCGGTCGTCGCGCTCGGTCGCCGCGCCGATGGCGTCGAACTTGATCGGCGGACCCTTTTCCCACGCGGCCTTCTTCTCTTCCTCCATGTGCCCGCCAAGCCGATTCACCATCGCGGCCAGACAATAGCGGAGATGCGACCGAGTCAAGACCTTCTGACTTTCGGACACCTGCTGATTCCGGTAGATGATGTACGTCGCCAATGGAACGACGTAGGCCACGACCAACAGGGGGAAACCAAGCCAAAACCAGGGAAGCAGCCACAGAAGGAAGTAGAAACCGATGAACGTGCCGAAGACGATCGGATTCCATCGCACGTACTGGAGCCGATGATCCTGGCAGTCGGTGCTGACCCAGTCGGTCGTTCGAATCCAAAGGAGAAAAAGCAGCCATGCGAAGAGGATCTTGATCCAATTGAAGTAATGTCCCGAGCCGCGGGCGAAAGCCGCCGCCGGCGCGGCGGCGTCCTGAGTGGCCGGCGCGGATTCAACCGGCGCGGCGGNNAGGGCCGGCGCACCCGCCGAACCCGGACCGGTCCCGCCGGGACCGAGATCCAACGGGGCGGGGGTAAGACCCTGTGCCGGCGCATGCGCCGCCCCCCACGAACACAACGCCACGACGAAAAATGCGATTGTCAAGTGTCGGATCATTAGAGCATTCCAGAATCGCTGACGGTTATACCCTTGAGAGCCATCTTCAGGGCCTCGGGATTCGGCGCCACCTCGAACGCGGTCGCGCGATCGATCAAGTCGGTTTCCACAAGCCGCCGCAGGCTCATGGTGAAGTCCTGCATTCCTTCCTCGGCCCCCAGGCGGATGGCGTCGGGCAACTTCTCGTCCATCCCCTCCAAAATCAGCTTGCGCACCGTCGGGTTGAACGTCATGATCTCGACCGTGGGAACCCGGGGAACGCCCTCCTTGATCGACGGCAACAGCTTCTGCGCGATGATCGCCTTCATGTTGAACGCCAACGCGCTGCGAATGGCCGAGTGCATTTCTTGGGGGAAAAGGTCGAGGATGCGGCCGATCGTGCTCGGCGCGGTCGAGGCGTGGATCGTGCCGAAAACCAAGTGGCCCGTCTCGGCCGCCTGAATGGCCGTCTCGAACGTCTCGCGGTCGCGCATTTCGCCCACCAACATGACGTCGGGATCCTCGCGGACCGCGTGCTTCATGCCCGTCATGAAGTCCTTGACGTCCTGACCAATCTCACGCTGATTGATCAGGCACTTATCCTCGGTGAAGGTGAATTCGATCGGATCCTCGAGCGTGAGGATGTGCTTCGAATACCGGTGGTTGATCCAGTCGAGCATCGACGCGATCGTCGTCGTCTTGCCAGAGCCCGTCACGCCGGCCAGAAGGACCATGCCTTGATAGTAGGAGCAGAGCTTCTCCAAGCCAGTCGGCAGATAGAGTCCCTCGAAGCTGGGAATCCAGTTGTTCACGCGCCGCGCCACCATGCCCGGATGATCCATTTGCGTCAACACGTTCACGCGAAAACGCCATATCTTGCCGTCCACCTCGAGCGAATAGGCGAAGTCGGCGCCGCCGTCTTCGTCGAAAATTCGCCGCGTTCGCTCGTTGAACATGTTGAAAATCAGGCGAACCATTTCATCGTTGTCGATCGGGCCGCGGTTCAGCGGGCGGAGCGTGCCGGCCACGCGCACGTAGGGCGGCAGACCGACCTTCAGGTGCAAGTCGCTGCCTTCCAGGCGAACCAACGCGCGGAACAACTTGTCGATTTCAAGGCCCTTTTTCTTCTTCAGAAAACGCTCCTTGTCGCCGTCGGCCGAAAGCGGCGGCATCTTCGGACCGTATGTCGACGGAGCCAACGATGATAACGACGACAGGGATGACAAG